>JAUWXJ010000080.1 GCA_030616425.1 Desulfobacterales bacterium
GCTCAGGTTGTCGGGTTAACTCCGATCCTTAGTACCTATGGAATAAATACCATGAAGCTATCAACCTGTGAACGTCTGAACCGTTAACCCTGAATTTGAGTCACGATTTCTCTTTCTGTTCAAAGGCCACAGGTCGCAACCGGGCACCCATTATCAGGCGCTCCTCGATTTCAACAGAGTTTATGGATAGTAGTGTTTTAAATCTCATAGTGCAAGCGGATTTCACGATTTGTGATTGAGATCGGGAGATTGATGAACTGAATCACATCCGAACACAGCTCGAGCAGATTAAGCCCGAGGCTGAACTCTGAACCCCGGGGATCTAGTCGAGGGTCCTGAATATCACGAACTTTCTTTCACCTGCTTTGGCGTCCACCTGTCCTAGATCCACGGTTTTTACGGGTTGCCCGTGACGGTCCCTTAACTCGGCCTTGAGCTTGTGGGTGCCGGGATTAACCACGGCCCTGGCCATCCTGATCTCTGCCGGCAGTGACTGCCAGCAGCGTGTATCAGCCTTCTCCGTACTTCCGGTTATAATATTCCCCAATATCTTCACAGCCAGGCCTGCTCCTCCACCGAATTGATCTTCAGCCAGCTTCTCCGCACCCTTGGTAACCAGATATTTTGTGGTGGCGCGGGCTACGGCCTTTGCCATGATCCGTCCCTTGCGATTAACCAGATTCTTTACAGCAATCGCCCCGAGATCTTCACAACAGGAGGTATGGACCTGGCGGGTGCCGGAGCCGTCTGACAGAGTGATGGAAGACGAAGCCACCCTGAAGGAACGGTCCTTGTATTTTGGAAAGGCTATCTTGACAATATAGCCGTCCGGTAGAGGGGGGAGTACTATCTTATCCTCTACCTTGGCAGGGGAGAGGCCGTTGTAGTGGACAAAATAGATCTCGGCCTTTTCTTTCATCACAGATACAGGAACGACCTCGATATCACTGTATTTTTGCCTGTAGTGTTCAAGCTCTTTTCCCCCCATGTACTGGGCAGTGGACAACAGGCTCTCCTTCAGGAAACGGGGCACCTTTAATCCATAATTGACCCTATAATCTTTTTCATAGATATCTTCTGCCCTCCTGTAGGAGATAAAGGCATCATTCATATCCTCATTTGTGCCCCCGGCCTCATAGATTATCCCCATGAGCATCCGCACAAAGGCGTCTTCTTTGTAGGCATTCTTATTATCTACATCGTAGCAACTGTTGATGGCCTCCAGCTTCTTATCGACCTTGCGGGCCTCCACAAGGGCCTCGTCTGTCTGTCCCATCTGATAATAGTTGAGCGCCAGGTATAGATTGTACATCACGCTTTCGAAGTCCTCTCCCCTGTAAGGGGCGGCAGTGTCGTTGAGCAGCAGGGTGACGGCCTGATTGGAGATGGAGGTTGTATAGAGCTCCTCCACCATTGTTTCGGCCTTGAGAAGGTGATCTATGCTCTTTTCATACTCTTTAGCCAGATGCGCGATTATTCCGGCGTCTCCATGGTACAGGACCGCATTCTTTTCTCCGTACTTTTCCTTATTCTCCTGGATCACCTGATAGGCCTTGTCGAATTTGTTGTGGGCCACGAGCCAGTCCACATCCTGGTAAAAGGGAAAAAACGGGGTGAGGTCGGCAAGGTGCCCGTAGTCTGCTGGAACCTGGAGGACGGATGAGCGGGATGCCACATAGATAGAATCGCCCTGGGGGAAGAGGTTCTGGGCAATGTTGGGATTCTTTTTTCCGAACATCTTGCCGCGGGTGCCGACCCTCTGCTGGTGTGAGTCAAACCAGGTATCGGCAAGCGTTAGAGAAGCGGTGTGGCCGTGGATGAAAAATTCGCGCCATTTCCCATCTTCGTATACAGAGGCACCATTGTCCGATCCCACATAGATCTTGTGGTTGTGAGACCTTAGGGAATAGATCCCCACCTTCTTGAAACGGTCTATCTCTTCCCACTTCCCTGTGTCTCGATGCAGGACCATGAGGGCGCCTCTTCCGAGCCCCTTGTAGTCGTAGCCCACCCCCGGCTTCATGATATTCTTGCCGGGGAATCCCAGCCACAGGTCCCCTTTGTCATCAACAGCCATTGTACTCGGGAGCCATAGGGGCCAGGGGGCTTTCGTACCCCCATACCATACGTCATCGGTAAAGAAATTGAACTCTACCGCCATATAAAACCTGTGCTTCTTGCCGTGATAGGTCCATTTGTCTGCGGCCCGGTCCCAGCGGGACAGCCCCCTCCGGGTCAGAAACCAGAGTATGTTGCCGCTCCGCTCTATCTGATAGACACACCTGCTGTTGACACCCAGGCCCTTTGGATCGATTTCATATCCTATATTGCCGCTACTCAAGCCTATCTTCTGGATATCGCCATCGTGACCCTTGTGTATCCACTGATCTGTTGCCCTGTTATATATGTAAACGCCCTTATTCTCCGTGGCAATAATCACCTCGTCATCCATGAAGCATAAATCGTTGACCCTGACACGATCAAATTTTTCTCCAGTGGTTTGCTTGTTGTAATGGGTCCATGTATCGGCCCGGGGATCACACACGGTGATGCCATCGGCAGTACCGATCCAGATTGTCCCGTCAGGGGCGCCGCGGATGCACCTGACCAGTTCGTTAAAGAGCTGTCCGTTGTTTACAGTGATCCCGCGATATGTCCCGTTCCGGGTATCGACCTGAAGGATGCCTCCGCCGCGGATGGCCATCCACAGGAAGCGCTCATCCGCATAGATCACCCCAGAGGAGGGGACGGCATTTGTCCAGCCGTATGCGGCAACCGGGGCATAGGATGACCCGACTTTCCTGTATGATGTTCCGGCCTGAAAAAAGCGGGAATGAGTAATGATTTTGAAGTTATAAGCCTTGACTTCAGCGGCGCGGCTTTGGTACTGTTCAGGACTGAAATTAATGTAATCCTGTGGCAGATCAGTGCGCAGCCGGTGCGGAATCAGCGCGCAACCTATCACTGAAAATGCGATCAGGATGCCTCCTATCAAAAGCAAGCGTCTCATTGGCGACTCCTCATAAATTGTATTATTATCATATTATTATCTTCGAAAAACCGTATGATTGTCTGTGCTATGCTCTCTTTAAGGCCTTGATGACTGATAAGAACACGCTTTTTATTGAGGCGATTTGTTAAGAATGGTTGAAGATAGTGGTTTTCGGGTTTGTATTGGTTGAACCTGTTCGGGGTAAGGAGATCCGCTTCACTTCGGCCTCCAACCCGCCTGCCACTGCGAGGCACGAGCGGGCAGGTGCCTTTAAAGGGTATGCGATCGGCCCGGGTGGAAATGGCTGTAGGCCTACGTTCACCGGATTTCCTCACCCCTTGAAGTGTTACCAGAATACTCCATCATTAGTGGGTCTAGGATAGGAAAAAATGGGGCTGTGTGTCAAGGGGAAAGGGGGCGTTGTTGACTAGGTGATGTGAAGATACTCAAGGGTGTGTCGATATGGGGCGGATTTGGAAGGAAATAAGGATCAGGGTGGTGTGTTTGAACACAGGAGGGGGTAATGAACTATAGACTGAGCCCTTCGGATCTTACCTTTCTGTATGATGGGTGCAAACATTGTTTTGTGCTGAAGGTCAAGCATGGCATAAGGCAGCCATCAATACCCCTGCCGGCGGTTTTTACCAGGATTGCCAACCTTCAGAAGGACTACTACTCGGGTAAACGGACCGAAGAGTTCTGCCCGGATCTTCCACCCGGAGTTGTGACGCACGGTGAAAAATGGGTCCGCTCCGATACTATCGAGATACCTGGGAGTACCAGCACCTGCTACATTGCCGGCCGCTTTGATATTGTGGCCGAGCTTGATGATGGCTCGTTTGCGGTGATGGACTTCAAGACCGGCAGTGCGAGCGAGGAAAAATCCAAGATGTACGCCCGGCAATTGCAGGCCTATACACAGGCCCTGGAGAACCCTACCAAAGATGCTCTTGAACTCAGCCCAGTTTCCAGACTGGGATTGCTTTACTTTACACCTGATTCGTGTGAGCTGGAGGGTTCAGGGCGGCAGATCCTTGAGGGTCAACTGGAGTGGGTGGAGATTGAACGGAACGATTCAGCGTTCATTGACTTCCTGGGGGAGGTTGTCAGGCTGCTTGATGGCCCCTTACCAAAGGCCGAGCCGGACGATTGTGACTGGTGTTCATATCGGGCCCGAACCAGACAGATCGGGGCAGGTGAAGAAAGTGCCGGTACCGGGGCATCCACACCCGAGTGTCCAAAGTGCAAGGGGCCCATGCAACTCAGATCCGGTAAATTCGGAGAGTTCTGGTCCTGTCTTAGATTCCCTGATTGTAAAGGTACGCGAAACACATGAGCTGATTCGCGCTTTTGTAAACCCTAATGTTGCATAAACAACACACCTCGAATATTGAATAAGAAATAATGACAACCACGTTTGCAATGAAACCAGACAAGTCAATGGGTATTGGGAATAAAGCCGTTGTTCTGTGCAGTGGCGGGATCGATTCTGCAACCGCTATGGCCATAGCAAAGGCCCTTGGCGCAGAACAACACCTAGTTATAGATATTGACATGGCAAAGATAGGCGGCTCCGCGCTTACGGATGATATCGATGTGCCCGAACAGTTTGTCGTTCATGAAATATAAATCAATATCTTCTCCCGTTATATGTCTTGTTGCTTCCTGTGAGGCAAATGTTGTCACAGATAGGAGTAGCAATAGAACGGTCGATCCAATTGATGGAGCGATCTTTTTCATGAACTCTTTGCTCCTTTCTTCAATTTGCGCGAGGATACTGTGAATGCCACTTTCACCCTTAATCGAGTGAAAAAAAAGCGTTTCATTTCTAATAGGCTCATTGCTGATCTTGGTTGGGGGGAGGGGAGGGGGCGTTAGACGTGGCAGCAGGTTTGTATTTAGCACTTCCTTTATAGATTCCGCATAACCATCCGCTGAAACCAGATTTGGTTCTGATCAGATACCAGGAACAAAAAGGGGTATTATTTGGTGCTTCTTTGATTATTTGAAATTCTGCACCCTTCTCTGGTTGCCCGAGAATTTTACTGGAGATGTCGGGACCTTTTCGGACATTCATCCTGGTAAGTAGAACATACCATTGATCTTTCTTCTGGGGAGGTAAAGGTGTTGTCAGATCAGATGCCCCTTTGTGTGCATAAAGTTTCTTGAAGAGCACAACTGCAATCTCTTTGGAGCATGGAAGAAGCTTCTCATAGGCCTTTATGGCTCTATCCCTATTATCCTCTTTTAAATAGAGAATCCCTGCCTGACAATAGTGATCAGCAGCCAGGATATCGTTTCCGTGTGCCTTATATGCCCTCCCGAGGTTAAAATGGGTAGAGGGATCGTTAGGTGTAATTCTTAAAGCTTCTTTGAACATCAGGATTGCTTCATCAAACATCTCTTTCTGTGCGTAAACAACTCCTAAATTTTCGTATGCAGAAGCAAATTTAGAATCCAAAGCAATGGCTTTTTTGAGTTCTATAGTTGCTTCATCAAATATCACTTTTTTATACAGGGAAAATCCAAGGTCATGATGAATACGAGCATCATTGGGGGTTATGGTTAGGACTTTTTTATAGACATCGATTGCTTCATTCCACATGTTTTGGGTAACATAAATATAGCCAATGTTGCTATAGCTAGGTACGTGGTCAGGATGAAGAGCAATGGTTTTTTCAAAACAGCTGATCGCCTTTTCATAATTTTCTACTTCAGCAGCCTCGATTCCCTTTTTGAACCATTCCTCAGCACTTTCCTGTGCCCATCCCAGACCGGCAAAAAAGAATAAGAAAAATAATAACAATAAAGTACGTAGCCTCAAGGTTTCCTCTTATTGATAAGCTAATGGTTTATCAGTGCCTTGTACTTGGTGATGATAAAAAAAGTCTATGGGAAGAGTGTTTGTGTGTCAAGAGCAAGAAGGCTTCGCAACATATTATAATAATTGAAGCTCCCTGTCCGCCTCGGCGGACCGCAGGCGGACGAAGTTAGCGCTCGCTTTTGCGGTTCAAGGACAAAACAAAAAGGCGATAGAGGCTTTACAATTCAGTTGATGTGGGCATACAGATATGCTATTTGGCTTTGTATATAGGGTACAGATCGTGACCCGGTCGAATCGGGCTCACCTTTGGTTTAAAGATCTTCAAATTGCTGGTGGCGCGGCGAGACCGCCGAACTAACAAAGCTGTGTCTTCAGCAAGGAGGTTTTCGTCATGATTACAATAATTTCGGGCATCATCCTGCTGGCATTTTTTCTGGCTTCGGCCATACGAATCCTCAATGAGTATGAGCGGGGGGTCATATTCCGCCTGGGGCGCGTGATCAGCGCCAAAGGCCCGGGCTTGATCATTTTGATACCCATTGTGGACAAGATGGTGAAGGTAAGTCTGCGGCTGATTGCTATGGATGTTGATCCGCAGGATGTTATTACGCGGGACAATGTGTCTGTCAAGGTGAATGCTGTTATCTACTTCAGGGTTATGGAGCCGGTGAAGAGTATCGTTGACGTGGAGAACTACATGTATGCGACATCTCAGCTTGCGCAGACCACACTCAGGAGCGTGTGCGGACAGGCTGAGTTGGACGAGCTCCTCTCTGAACGGGAAAAGATCAACAGCCAGCTCCAGGAGATCCTGGACACGCATACTGATCCATGGGGTATTAAGGTTTCCGCAGTGGAGGTCAAGCATATCGATCTTCCGCGAGAGATGCAAAGGGCTATGGCCAAGCAGGCGGAGGCCGAGCGCGAGCGGCGTGCAAAGGTGATAAATGCAGAAGGAGAATTTCAGGCGGCCACAAAATTGGCGGAAGCATCGACCATTATCCGGGATCACCCCGTGGCCCTGCAGCTGCGGTATCTCCAGACCCTCCGAGAGATCTCGGCTGAAAACAATTCCACAACCATCTTCCCGATCCCCATTGATCTTTTCAAACCATTTCTTTCCTTGGTTGAGAAGATAAAGTCAAAAGAAGACTAGGGGCTCTTGGGCACCTATTGCTGGATGGGGATAAGAGCGACAATCTTTGATAGGCTGCTCCTCTATGTTACGGCGCTGGTGGTTGTATTGTGCGGTTGTGCCCCGGCTTTGACCCGGAAAGAACTTGAGCAGCGATACGGACTACAAGCTCCTGCGGTCCTGAAGTACGGCGCAGTGGATCGCCTCAAGAGTGGCCAGACATGGAGGGTCTTTGTAGCGGCTGAAGATCCTGATGGGGACATGGATGCGGTTGTTTTTAGGGTGTATCAACCTGGGACAGGATGGTATCCCGCCCATTTCAAGAAACTGAGGGAGGCGGGATCCAGGTCGTTTTCAGGCTATTTTTTTCTTAATACACCTGGTTTCTGGACATACGATATGTGGGGACTTAGGTTGACCCTCACATTTGAGATTAGAGACAAGGCAGGCCATAGGAGTGACGTAATCACCCTGCCGCTTCAATTTGTTGGAAAAAAGATAAAGCAGCCAGTACCAGAAGGCTTTACTGAAGTGGATGTTCGGTCTCTCGGGCCGATCATGATAGACTTTGTCCGTGAGAACAATGGCGGAGACAATCAGGTTAATACTGGATCATAGGGAATAAAAAAGGGAGGATTCGGTTATGGGAAAAGGGGAGAAAAAGGAAAAAGCAGAAAAGCCTCTAGATAAGGAGAAGAAGGGGAAAGCAGAAAAACCTCTGGAGAAGAAGAAAAAAGGAAAAGCAGAAAAACCTTTGGATAAGAAGAAAAAGGAAAAAGCAGAAAAGCCTCTAGATAAGGAGAAGAAGGAAAAAGCAGAAAAGTCTCTAGATAAGGAGAAGAAGGAAAAAGCAGAAAAGTCTCTAGATAAGGAGAAGAAGGAAAAAGCAGAAAAGTCTCTAGATAAGGAGAAGAAGGGGAAAGCAGAAAAACTCCTAGATAAGAAGGAAAAAGGGAAAGCAGAAAAACCTTTGGATAGGGAGAAAAAAGAAGAAGCAGAAGAGCCCCTGGATAAGGAGGAGAAGGGGAAAGCAGAAGAACCCCTAGATAAGAAGGAAAAAGAAAAAAAAGAAAAGCCACTGGATAAAAAGGAAAAAGAGAAGCCCCTGGATAAGATGACTGCCAAAGAGCTGCGGGAGACAGCGCTGAAGATTCCGGATATAACCGGGGTACATGGCATGAACAAGGCTGAATTGCTGGCTACGATCAAAAAGGCCCGGGGCATTGTGGAAGTCAAAGAAAAAACTGATGTTTCAGTGCGTGAGATTAAGGAGAAAATTCAGGCACTGAAGGTTGAAAAAGCCGAGGCTCACGAAAAGAAGGACAAGACAAGAATGAAAATTTTGAGACGCCGTATTAGCCGTCTCAAGAAAAAAACACGGAGAGCCGCATAGGATCTGCCCGACATGATCGCACCCGGTAATATAGCCTTTGACATAGATGGGGTGTTTGCCAATACCATGGAGCTGTTTTTGCAAATTGCTCGCAAGGACTATGGTATAAATCACATTCGATACCAGGATATTACCACGTATTTTCTCGAAGAATGCCTGGACATAGATCCTGAGATCATTAGAGTCATCATAAATCGCATACTCGAAGGCGACTTTGAGGCAGAGCTCAAACCGCTTGACGGGGCAGTTGAGGTGCTTTCTGAAATTGCCGGGGCGCATCCGCTCCTTTTTGTGACAGCCCGGCCCAAGCTTTCTGCCATCACGGATTGGGTGCATAGAATGCTTCCTCTAAGATCGTCCGATGTTGAAGTTATTGGCTCAGGTACCTTTGAAGGAAAAAGCGATGTGTTAAAAGAGCGCGGGATATCATATTTTGTGGAGGACTGCCTTGAGCTTTGTTATGGGTTGAGTGAGCGTGGAATCACTCCCATCCTCTTTAGCCAACCTTGGAATCGTTCCCCCTCTCATCCTTTCAGGGAGGTCAACAACTGGGCAGAAGTCAGGGCCCTTGTTGATCTCAATTCGGGTTAGTTCCTGCTGTTTTTTTCTTGATTAATCGAAAAACTGTGGTATTTATTATTATTTTTGGGATTATCTTTGTCAGAAACGAAGCCTTTTTATAGTATGATTGCCATGAAAGGATGGATAGAGAGTTTTGTAGAAGCCCTGTCAGCTGAAAAGGGCTTTTCGCCAAACACATGCCGGGCCTACAGGAATGACCTTGAGCAGTTTTTGGCCTATCTTCAAGGATCGGCAAACGGTCCGCCCACGGAAAGGGGAAAAATAGACGTCCGAAATGTGGATGACATATTAATCCGTTCATACATGGGTTTTTTATACGAAAAGGACCAAAAGAGTACTATTGCCCGCAAGCTCTCAGCTTTGCGGTCCTTTTTTCGATTCTTGGTCAAAAGGGGAGTTATAAAGACAAACCCGGCCGAGCGTGTCATGGCCCCTAAACGGGGAAAATCCGTGCCGCACTATCTACCAGTGGATGACATGTTTCGTCTGTTGGACGGGCTGAAAAAGGCGTTTCGTCAATTAGAAGGGATGAAAGGCGAGTCGGTCCTTGCTTTGCGGAACTGGGCTATTATAGAAACCCTCTATTCTACAGGTGTGAGGGTGGCCGAGTTGGCAGGCATGGATGTCGGGGATGTGGATTTCGACAAGGGCTTTGTTCGGGTGATCGGGAAGGGGAACAAGGAGCGCTTGACCCCAGTCGGGGAAAAAGCCCTTGCTTGCATACGTGCTTACTTGGACAAAAGGAGCCAGGCAACTCGATCCGGGATCTCAAAGAGCGAGCCCTTGTTCTTGAACAATAAGGGTGGGCGCTTAAGCACCCGTTCCATTGGGCGGTTGCTGGAAAAGGTGGTTCGACAGTTGGGGTTGTTGGTTCCAATAAGTCCCCACGGGCTCCGGCACACCTTTGCCACCCACATGCTTGATGCTGGAGCAGACCTAAGAGTGGTGCAGGAATTGCTCGGCCACGAAAGTCTTACGACGACGGCAGGCTATACGCACGTGAATATCGA
>JAUWXJ010000141.1 GCA_030616425.1 Desulfobacterales bacterium
CCGAGCTAGATGCCATCCCGGAAATGCGCAGCTGCATACAAATCAGACCGCCTGGATCTATTGAACCGGAGTGTCAATGAAACGATCAGGCTAATGACCAAGATCGTCAGGATAAGAGCCATCCCGCGATTGTTTCGAAGAAATCTTCCCGAACTTAGGGGCTTCGCCCCAATTGGAGTATTGGAGCAATGGAGTACTGGAGTGTTGGGTTTAGAGGTATAAAAAGAACAATCTTTGGGCGCAAGCTTCGCTTCGTGTCCGCTTTCACCAGCCAGTACTCCAGTACTCCAGTACTCCATCACTCCATGTGGATGGTACAAATTGACCTCACTAAAGGCTCTGCGATTTCAATAAGTTGTAGAAATCCCGAAACGTTTAACTACCCCCGGCCCATTGGAAGCGCAACCCTTGTCAAGAACTTGAAGGGCACTTCAGGATCCAACTCATTCACAAACTCGAGTGATATGGAAACCATTTTTGGTATCCTGTCCTTGAACTCCCCCGTTGTGGAATCCCAGTTGTGGTGCGCCTCACCGTCAGCATCATAGTAGGTGAAATCGACCGACTGCAGTTTCTCACAAAGGACCAGTCCGCCGGTGCCTTCGCCAGAGACTTCCGCAACCCCCGGTGTGTCTGTGCGATAGAGCACAAGACCCTCATCCTCATCATTCTCACCAGCATAGTAGGCTATCTCGGCTGTTCCAGAAGCTTGCTCTTGCTCGCTGAACACAAGGTGCGCCCTGGATATGAACCGGAGGGAATCAGCACTTGCGCCCTTGATTTCTTTGTCCTCGCCTACAAATTCAGAAACCTGAGCACTCTCCTCATCCGATCCAGAGGATTCACCAGAGGGTAGAGCGTAAACAGATTCTATATCTTCGTGCATCCTTTCCAGAGTAATCCGGGCCATTCTGTAAATCCCGGATTGATATTCGGTCTCATCCACGATGCGAAAAGTCCCGGTATAGGAGGTATAGATTGTTGAAAGAACGATGGCAAAGATGAACATAGCGATGAGGATCTCCACCAGAGTGAAGCCGGAACGGCATTTACCACAGAGACACGATAGGTGATGTTCGTTGTTCGTTGTTCGTTGTTCGTTGCTTGTAATCATTTGTTTTGTGGTAACTACTCGGGTTGCCAGGTTCACGGTTCACCAGAACGGGGTTCAATGGTTCAGCGGTTCAGAGATTAACCCAACCAACCGTTGAACCGTGAACCGCCGACTTCGCCATAGTAGCCTATGGCTACGACGGCTGAATTGGAACCTTGAATCTAAGTTGTACTTTCATCGCTCTCTAACTTTGAACCGTGAACCTTGGAACTTTGAACCTGATTACCATTCGATTTGGTTCTTGGTACAAACCTGTATAGCCTGAGACGGTATTTGTACTGGTCGTGCCCTTCCCAGGAAATAGTCAAATCAATTTGTTTGAGATGGTCCGAGACGACTTCAGGTTCATCAAATGTCACATCGCTCACCCTCAGGTCCCAGCGATAGCCCGAAAAATCCTCGCCAAAATCACCTGTATCGGAAGTAAAATTCTCAGGCTTCTCAGCCTCTATTTCAGCCATTTTACCCTGGGCCAGAAAGGTGGCTGTAGTACTGAATTTTGCTTCACTCGCCAGTGACAGGCTCTGGGACTGTGACCCGAGTACAGCCGTGAGGGCAATGGCAATTATCGCTATGGCTACCATCACCTCTAAGAGCGTGAAGCCGGATGTCTTGAAATTTCTACGACTCATTGAGCTCATTGGTCTTTGCTTGGGAATCGATCCATCCCGTCGACATGAATTGATGGAGTAGCAACACCCCCAGGTCCCATTTATCATCTAAGAGATGATCAAATGCCAACAATTTCAACATATTTTTCGTGGACTTTGACTTTTCCCAGAAAAGGGCTCAATACGAGCGTGAATTCCCTGCCGTCTTCTGCCGCAAGATGAATGATTGATTGTTCGACATACCCCTTCTTGGTAAAGTGAATTGTGGTCTCACCGGCCATCTTCTTGCCCGTTTCCCTACGCCAGACGTCGAGTATGCGAACTCCCTCCGGCAACTGAAAGGCCTTTTTGTAAGCCTCTGCCTGTTCTTCCTCGGTCATGTCCGTTGACTCTATCCAGAACCGATTCGATTCAAGATCAAAATGAAGCCTATAGGTTTTATGTTCCCGGATTGCCTCATTTCTCAAGCCCCTGATAGTTCCTATCATTTGGCGTACAGTGGCCTTTAGGTCGTCGGTTACTATGGAATAACGAAATCTCGGGACAGTTAAGACTAGAGTCAGCCCGATCAAAAAGATAACAACGGTTAGCTCGATGAAGGTATATCCTTTTGTTTTCCGGGGCAACTTAGGGTTGAACTCCTTTCAGTTCATGCTAAGGGCGCTATGTTCTATTCAATTTCCCAACTGTTAATATCTGCATCATCACCTTCCCCTCCGGGCTCTCCGTCGGCAGAGTAGGAGGAAAGGTCGCAATCGCTGTGAACGCCCGGAGAAAGATAAACATACTCATTTTTCCACGGATCTTTGGGAACCTTCCCTTTTTCCAGGTACCCGCCCTTGCGCCACGCCTTGGGAAGCCGGCCTACTGAGGGAGCCTCGACCAGGGCTTGAAGACCCTGTTCAGTAGTTGGATAATAGCCGTTGTCAAGCTTGTACAGCTTCAGGGCAGTCTCTATGCTCTCGATCTGAATCCTAGCCTTCATGCGTCTGGCCTCTTCTGGTCTGCCCATGATTCTGGGAATAATAAGCCCTGCCAGAACACCCAAGATCACGATAACGACCATGAGTTCGATCAGTGTAAACCCGCGATCATGACCAAATCCGTTTCTTTTCATAATGCCTCCCGTTTCTAAATCGTGTCCGTGTTCCGTGTGATAAAGACGTGTCCGTGAAGCGTGTCCGTGTCCGTGTCCGTTTTGATAAGATTATTCTAATGATTTTGCTAAACCTGTTAGCATTTGACTTATTCTCTCATACCTTGATCTTAATTCATCGTAAGTATTCTCCTCAACATATTTTAGGTCCTTCGCTAACAACAACTGATATTTCATTTCTCCTGCTGACCCTTTTGCAATACCAACAAATTGTCTGTATTCTTTTGTGTTTAGCCGATGGCTTCCTTCCGCCAAATTCATTGGTACTGAATACGCCGCTCTACGCATTTGTGATACAAGACCAAATCTTTCTTCTCCAGGAAAATCCTTGGTTAACTTGTAGATTTTCAAAGTCATTTCATGAGAAAGCTTAAAGACATCTAATTCTTCAATTGATTTCATTCATCCTCCCACGGACACGGACACGCTTCACGGACACGAACATAAGTCTTTCACCTTATCATTTGATTCATCTCAAAAATCGGTAGTAATATAGATACGACGATAAACCCCACAATCAAGCCCATGACCAGGATCATGACCGGCTCTAGCATGGAAGTCATGGCCATGATCTGAGATTCCACATCCCTCTCATAGGTGTCTGCAACCTTACTCAGCATAGTCTCCAGCTCCCCGCTCTGCTCGCCTACAGATATCATCTGAACCACAATGGAGGGAAACCATTGACTTTGGGAAAGGGGGCTGGCAAGGCTTTTCCCCGCTTCAATTTCCTCTATAGCATTGTCAATCACCTCGGCAATTATAGCATTATTGACAATGTTCCGGACAATTTGAAGGGCAGATAGGAGCGGCACGCCAGCCTTCAGCAGGCTGCCGAGCGTCCTTCCAAACCGACCCAGAGCAATTTTATTGTTGATGGGTCCGAGAACGGGGATACGGAGCTTGACCTTATCCCACACGTAACGGCCCCTTGGGGTGTTTTTTAACTGCCATATTATTACAATACCGCATGCTGTTGCCAGCAGGATAATCCACCAAAACGACTTCAGAAAATTGCTAACACTAATTAATATGACGGTAGGGAGGGGGAGGGTCTGGTGCATCTCTTTGAAGATTTGTGTAATATTGGGTACAACAAAAGTGACCAGAAAGAAGAGGACCAGGGTTCCGATAAAGAACATAAAGATCGGATAGGCCAGAGCCGCCTTGAAACGACCTCTCAAGGCCTGCTGGTGTTCACCCAAATCTGCCAGACGATCCAAGACCACATCAAGAGACCCGGAGGCCTCACCTGCACGCACCATGTTAAGATAGACATTTGAAAATATTCTGGGATGTTGAGATAGGGCATAGGCCAGGCTGTTCCCTTCATTGACGGATTCCTTGATCTGAGCCATGACCTTCTTAAAGGGTGGGTTGGTGATTTGTGAGATTAATGCATCCAAAGATGCAACCAAGGGCACCCCTGCACCCAACAAGGTGGAGAGTTGGCGCGTCGCAACAGAAACCTCCCCTGGTTTGATTCGTTTGAGAAGAGCTGATACTGAGACCGGGCCGGAACGGAGATCTCTCGGTTTCGAGGACGTCTCTTTCACCTCGACCGGAAAGATTCCAGAGCCCCTGAGCCTCTGACGGGCTGCCACTGCACTATCGGCATCAACTATGCCGTTTATGCTCTTGCCAGACCTATCAAGGGCCGTATATTCATAAACGGGCATAATGAAAGGTTTGTTGGGTTGTGACGGTTTTTGTTTTCAGAACTTCATTACCGGACAGTCTAAAGTTCGCATAATTATCTGAAATTATTGTAACTACTCGGGTTGTCAGGTTCACGGTTCACCAGAACGGGGTTCAGAGGTTCAGAGGTTAACCCAACCAACCGTGGAACCGTGAACCGTGGAACCTGGAACTTTGAACCTGAGTAGTTACTCTTCATCGCTCTCTAACCTTGAACCGTGAACCCTGGAACCTTGAACCTGTAGTTAACAATAATCATCGTTGAGTGTCAACTTTCGTGTCAACCCAGTGCGAGAAGGCAGTTCTGACGTACGAATTCCCCCTCACATTGACCCTGTTAAAAAGACGGAATAAATCTCGCAGGATATTCCTAAATCAAAATAGGATTTTCCGCCTGAAAGCGAATTTGATCCGGATTACCTTGACAAGTTAGGCGGAAAGTTATATAGAAAAACAGGCCTAAGGAGGTGAAAAAGATGATTGATCTGAGTCGCACCGTATCAATGGAAAATGCTCAGAAGAGCTTAAGGAAACTGATAGAGGATGCCCGCCAAAATAGAACGCCCTATGTTCTTACCCGGTTTGGAAAACCTCAGGCATTGCTTGTAAGCATTGAGGAATATGAGGACCTCCTCGAGGAGCTGGCTTTTCTCTCGAATCCAGCCCACCTGGCTAGGATCGCTGAAGCAAGAACCGCATACCTTGCTGGTGAAGGAGGCGACTACGAAAAGTTACGTAGTGAGCTCTTGAAGGGCAAGTCTGGAAATGCCTGATACGTACAGAATCCGTTACGCAAGCAGGCGGGTCGCCAAGGAAATTATGGACCTGCCCCCGGAGATCTTTTCTCGGATCGACAAAGTGATCATGAGATTGAGAAAAGACCCAAGACCACCTGGATGCAGAAAGCTGCATTCACAGGCTATCGGACAGTACCGACTGCGGGTCGGTGATTGGCGAGTTATCTATGATGTGGATGATGTCGCCAATGAAGTAATCCTGCTTCGCATCATGCACCGGAGGCAAATCTATCGTCAACGTTAAGTCCGGTGGCCTTGAGGAAATTAGTGGTTAGTCTGCTTCGTTAAGTTAGCCTTGGGTGGTATAGGAGGTGACCATGTTTATGAGATGGCCCTTTCGAGTACTGGTGGTGCTGTTTATTTTCTTTCCAGGTGCTTGCCACGCGCAGGAAGCCGGGCAACCGAGTTATGTACCCAGTGAGGTTCTGGTCAAGTTTCAAGAGAATGTCTCGCGGGCCGAAGCTCTATCGCTCCATGAACAAGTGGGATCAAAGGTGATTAAGCGCCTTAAGCGGATTAATGTGGATCTTGTAAAAGTCCCCGAAGGGTGGACAGTGGAAAAGGCGATCGAGGTCTACCAGGCTGACCCTGGAGTCGAATACGCCGAACCTAATTATATACGCAGAATACAATAAAATCGCTGCGCGATTTTATATAACATGAACCTCTGGGACCG
>JAUWXJ010000166.1 GCA_030616425.1 Desulfobacterales bacterium
TATTAATGGACCTGCCATCATGACCTGGGTGATGACGTCGGGCGGGGTCAGGATGGCTGCAAAGACAAAGAAAAGTAGGATAGCATACTTGCGCTTGGCCTTAAGGAACTTGGTGTCCACGATACCGAGTCTTGCCAGAAAAGTTACAAAGAGCGGCAGCTCAAACACGATGCCAAAGGCAAATAGGAGCTTGGCTGAAAAGCCCAGGTATTCCTTCATCGATGGGAGAGGCCTGACGTAATCGGATGCAAACCCCATGAAAAACTTAAACCCAAACGGAAACACAACAAAATAGCCAAACAATGCCCCGCCCAAAAAGAACAGGGAGGAGAGAAACACGATCGGCATAAGCAAGCGCTTTTCCTTTTCGTAGAGTCCGGGTGCAATGAATATCCATAGCTGATACATGATAACGGGCACAGCTAGAAGGATCCCTGCGAGGAAGGCGACTTTCAGATATGTGAAAAATGCTTCAGGAAGGCCTGTGTAGATGAGTTTTTCTTCCGGGGGCATTGCAGTCAGCAGGGGCTGCATGAGGAGCTGAAAGAGTCTTTTTGAAAAAATGTAACAGATGACAAAGCCGATACCAACTGCGGAAAAGCAGATGATCAGGCGCCTGCGGAGCTCCTCAAGGTGAGCAGTAAATGGGAGCTTCTCATCCTCAGGCATCTTTGGCAGGCTCCTTTGCCCCTGTCTCTTGGCTAGGCATCTCTTCGACAGAGTCGTCTGAACCTTCAGTTACATCGTCTTCAAAGGTATGTTCAAGTTCGTCTTCTGAGACAGCATCAGCCTCCTGACCGGCAGTGTTTTCAGACATCGATTTCCGCACTGTCTCCTCAAGGTCCTCCTTGACTTCCAGTATTGTATCACGGGCCTCCCTAAGGTCGTTGTCTACTTCAAGGTTTTCCTTGAATTCCTGAGTTGCTTTCTTGAACTCGGAAATACCTCGCCCCAGGGACTTTGCGATTTCAGGAAGCTTCTTGGGACCAAGAATGATTAAGGCAATAGCCAGAATCAAGATGAGTTCCGGCATGCCGATACCAAACATTTAGCACTCCTCTGGAGAAAGATTCGCATTGCGCCTGAAAAACTACCTGAATTCATAGCGCTATATTGGGTTCCAAGTCAAGGCAAATCAGAATCCTTGAACTTCAGCAGCGAGAGCATTCCACGTCCCGATTTATCGGGACTGGGGGGAATGCGAGCGAATCTTCAATCTATAATTTTGTTGACAACGAAGGGTCCTGGATTCTACATTTGGCTTGAAATTAAACTAGCCGGAGTGGTGAAACTGGTAGACGCAGAGGACTCAAAATCCTCCGGGCCTCGGCCCGTGTCGGTTCGATTCCGACCTCCGGCACCAGGCAAATCAAGGGGCCAATTCTGCGTGAGTTGGCTCCTTTCTTATTTATATTAGGTGGCGTGGCTTAGTGGCCGTTTTTTTGTCGCTTTTTTGACCGTTTTTTGTCTTGACAAATAAGGACATTTTGTGTATGTGCTTTACCACTTGTGCCTGTGCCTCATTTTGCAACCGCAAGGACCAGCCTCTATGGACCTAAAAAACCTCCTCCAACAAAAAAGGCCTCGCATCGTAAAGAAGTGGTGTGATGTCATACTGTCAACCTATCCTGAACAGAGCCAGAAGTTTCTGAGAAAACAAAAAGATACCATTGCCAATCCTGTAGGATGCACGATCTCTCAGGGGATAGAGTCCATATATGACGAACTCCTGAACGAGTCGGAATCCGACAAGATTTCGCTTTTTCTCGACAATATCGTTAGGGTGCGGGCTGTTCAGGATTTTTCTCCTTCCCAGGCGGTTAGCTTCATCTTTGGATTAAAGGACGTAATTAGAGAGGTACTCGAAGACGAAGTCCGACAAGGGGAGATTTCTGAAGAACTGGTTGCATTTGAATCCAAGATAGATGGCCTGGCCCTGCGTTGTTTTGACATATACAACCAGTGTCGGCAGAAGATCTTTGAGATCAGGGTCAACGAGGTAAGAAATGAGTCATCCAGGTTGCTGAAAATGGCAGGTCTGGTCTACGAGATTCCGGAGACGGGAAGTGATCTCGAAGATGAGAAAGTAAATAACGGATAACCTAACATGGAAGCGAGGGAAGACTAAATGAACGCCATATTGAGTCTCATGCTATCCGGGGGAGCCATTTCCATACTTGTAGCCATTCCCTTCTTGTGTGTGTTTGTATTACCCCATGTGTTTGGAATACACCTCGAATGGCTTTTTGGGATAGTTATACCCTATCTTGCTATAATCGTGTTCTTTGTAGGCATCGTGTATCGGGTGGTGCAATGGGCAAAATCCCCGGTGCCGTTCCGTATCCCTTCCACATGTGCACAGCAAAAGACCCTGCCGTGGATTAAGTATGGTTATGCCGAAAAACTGGACAACCCGGTCAGTACTGCCGGCGTTGTCGGCAGAATGATCTTAGAGGTCCTCTGTTTCCGTTCCTTATTCAGAAACACAAGGATGGAATACGGGACCGGGGCAAGTATTACATACAAACCGGCGAAGTGGCTGTGGCTGGCAGCGATCGTGTTTCATTATTGCTTCCTTGTCGTCATACTCAGACATCTTAGATTTTTCACCGAGCCCATGCCTTTCTTTGTTCCCATTATTGAAAAAATCGACGGTTTTTTTCAGTTCTTTCTACCCGTTGTGTACCAAAGCGGGCTCTTGCTCGGGGCGGCCTTGACGTTTCTCCTGTTGAGAAGACTCCTTGATCCCAAGGTACGCTATATATCTCTGCCTGCCGACTACTTTCCGCTGTTTCTGATCCTGACCATAGCCGGGACAGGGATTCTAATGCGCTATGTGCTCAAGGCAGACGTCGTAAGCATCAAGGAACTAACCATGGGACTGGTCGCTTTCCGTCCCGTAGTCCCCGAGGGGATCAGCGTGCTCTTTTATATCCATATCTTCCTTGTAAGTGTGCTTTTTGCCTACTTTCCCTTTAGCAAACTCATGCATATGGCGGGCGTGTTTCTGAGCCCTACGCGGAATCTGGCCAACAATAGCCGTATTGTTCGGCACATCAATCCATGGAATCCGGATGTCAAGTATCACACATATGAGGCATATGAAGATGACTTCAGAGAGAAAATGGTAGAGGTTGGATTACCAGTAGAGAAGGAGCCAGAACCAGCACCACCAGCAGAAGAAGCACCACCAGCAGAAGAAGCAGAAGAGAAGTAGATGGAATAAACCTGCAAAAGGAGCTATCATGGCCGACATACCAAAAGGTGACATACCAGAAAGCTGGAAGACTAAGCCGCCACCGGCGTGGAAGCTTACGCCACCCGAAGACATAGTAAAGGACGTCGATCACAGACGCTATACCCTGGGGTTAGAGAAGGGGTGGATGAGGGAACTTCCTGTTGATATCAAACGGGGTATGCATTGTTATGCTGCTCTTCCAAAGAATCTTCAAGCCGTGAACATGCCCAATCCCAGGGACTGGTCAGTCATGGATGATGACTGGAAACTGCCCAGAGACTGGAAAGAGATTGTCCTGGAAGGGTTTAAGGAGAGGCTCGGCAAGTTCCGTTCTTTCAAGCTCTTTATGGATATCTGCGTGAGATGCGGTGCGTGTGCCGACAAGTGCCACTACTTCATCGGCTCCGGAGATCCCAAGAATATGCCGGTGCTAAGGGCGGAGCTTCTGAGATCCGTATATCGAAGGTATTTCACAACTGCAGGAAAGGTCTTGGGGCCGATCGCCGGAGCAAGAGACCTAACCGAGGACATCCTGAAAGAGTGGTGGTACTATTTGTACCAGTGCTCGGAATGCCGGCGCTGTTCGGTCTTCTGCCCTTACGGGATTGACACGGCTGAGATCACTATGATGGGCAGGGAACTGACCAATCTCCTGGGGCTCAACATCGACTGGATCGCAGGGCCTGTGGCCAATTGTAACAGGACGGGCAACCACATGGGGATTATGCCCCATGCATTCACGGAGATGATCGACTTTTTCCTGGATGAGATCGAGGATATAACCGGCGTCCGCATACAACCGACCTTCAATAGAAAGGGGGCCGAGATCCTCTTTGTCACGCCCTCTGGTGACATCTTTGGCGATCCTGGTACTTACACGGCCATGGGCTATCTCATTCTATTCGAGGCGCTCGGGCTCGACTACACCTGGAGTACATACGCCTCTGAGGGCGGAAACTTCGGTCTGTTTACCTCAAATGAGATAATGAAGAAGCTCAACGCCAAGATGTATGCCGAGGCCAAGCGCCTGGGGGTAAAGTGGATCCTGGGTGGGGAATGCGGCCACATGTGGCGGGTTATCAATCAGTACATGGGTACCATGAACCTTGACCTTGCAGAGGGGAGCAAGATGGAGGAGCCGGTCAATCCTCTTACAGGGACCAAGTTCGAAAACGCAAAATCAACAAAGATGGTTCACATCACAGAATTCACGGCAGACCTTATGAGACACGGTAAACTGAAACTGGATCCGAGTAGAAACGATCACCTGACGGTGACCTTTCATGATTCGTGCAATACCGCCCGGGGCATGGGGATTTTCGAGGAACCGCGATACGTCATCAAGAGCGTCTGCAATAATTTCTATGAAATGCCCGCGAGTTCCATCCGGGAGCAGACCTTCTGCTGCGGAGGCGGGTCCGGCTTAAATGCAGGGGAAGACATGGAGCTTAGAATGCGCGGGGGCCTCCCCAGGGCCAATGCCGTGAAATACGTCCATGAAAAATACGGCGTAAACAGACTTGCCTGTATCTGTGCCATTGATCGGGCCGTCCTGCCAAACCTTATGGAATATTTTGTCCCTGAGGTGGATGTCACCGGTGTTCACGAGCTGGTAGCAAATGCCATCATGTTAGAGGGAGAAAAAAAGAAGACTGTAGATTTACGTGGTGAACCTCTTCCGGGAAGGGAGGAAAGCGAGTGATGTATGACGGAGGTAAAATAATCACCGGCATTATCATTGGTCTTGCTTTGTTAACATTTCCGATCTGGTATACACATGGAACGGCTCCGCCAAAACCAGATATAAAGCTGCCTGTAAAAGAGAAGCAGTGCGTGGAGCCGAAGGCGTATATGAGAGTGAAGCACATGCAGTTGTTGGACCTGTGGAGAGATTCGAGTGTCCGC
>JAUWXJ010000192.1 GCA_030616425.1 Desulfobacterales bacterium
AGCATGTTTGATCATCCTTGCGAATTCGTTGTCCATAACCAGTTGGCCAAAATCGAAGGTGACTCCCATCTCAAGCATTCCCAGCCCATATATCAGGTTGGCGCCTGCCAACGCTGGTAATAGGCCGGTGAGAGTCTTTTCATGACCAGCCTGGGCATCTGAGACTTTGCCATCCCCCTACCCACCGGCAACCCAGCTCGGGAGGAGATAGTACCGGGCCATATGGGCCACCGCTGCACTGATCATGCCACATTCAGGGGATCCCACCGAGGCAGTTGTTCGCCACAAGTCCATAGGACAGGTGGAACTGCCGTATATGACCGGTGCTCCTCTGCGAGTGAGTTGATTGAGGACAACCCCCGCTAAGATTTCCGCATTATGGGTGACAAGAGTTCCCGCAAGGGTGACAACCGACGTAGCCCCTGCCATGGCCATTGATAAGATGTTAACCGTCAGTCCGGACCGGGCGGCCTCCATGATGATTTCGCAGTTTTCCTTTTCCAGCTTCAAAGGGCTTGATGGACACGTGATAAACGATATGATTGGACGCTCTTTCAGCCTGTCTCTACCCCCCACAATGGCCTCGGCCATTTCTACGATTTTTTTCAATAATCTACCGTTTAATGGGCCCATGAAACCATGTTTGGTCGTGTTCGGGAACCAGGCTTCCGCATTGTGGAGTTGTCCGGTCTCCTGGGGGACGTCGTGGGCCCCGATGGCCCTTTCATAGACATCCACATCACTCAAATAGTCAACCAAGCGGGCGGAAGCAGCCACGTCTGCCTTAGTGGTATCTCTGAGTTCACCGGTGTATGGATCGACAACCTTAATCCCTTCACCGAAATTGGTGAAACCAACCCGGTTGCTTTCCAGGACTATGTCATTCTTAGGGTTACGTCCGGCCAAGAAGAGTTTTGAGGGAGCCGAACGGATTGCATCTTCCACCAAATAGGGGGGGATTTTCACCATCTTGCTTTTTCGATCAACGAAAGCCCCGTCACCGTCGAAGACCTCCCGGGCCTCCTGGTCATCAACGAATACACCTGTTTTTTCAAGAACCTCCAGAGTAGCCAGGTGAATATCATAGGTTTCATCATCGGTAAAAACATTAAGGCTGAATCCCCCGCTTTGTCTTTTCCCAGCGTGCAAATTTCGTTTCAAGGTTACACCTCCCTTCGGTTATGATTGCTCCGAGTTTTCACTTTTGTAAGAAACTGGCCATATATCTCTTTCTGTCTCTCACCTCCTTCCTGGTTTTTGATTTGCCTCTTTTGTCCGCCTCCATCCGATACTCCAAATACCCAACCTATATCTTCCCGCAATCCAAAATAGTAATCGCTCCAGCACTCACCGGATGGTCCTTTCAGGCAAAGCCGATTGACACTGACCATGCCCAGAGTACATGGGATCTAATGGGCCTTGGCCACTTCCACCATGGCCAGGAGATTTTCCGTGGGGGTACCGGGTGCCACTGCGCAGCCTGGAGCCAGGATCTGAATACCATCGGCAATGGACGCCTCACACGTTTGCTTAACCACTTCAGCATCTTTCATAAAAAGGGTGCTGGCAGTGTCCACACCACCCATCAAGATGACATCCGGTCCACATTTCTCACGTGCAAGCCTGGCATCGGCTTTGGGCTCTATACTCAGTATATCTGTCCCGGTCTGGCCCATCCACTCTACAATGCGGTCCACTTTACCGCAAATATGGAGAATCTTGGGGACAGAGATGGCTTCAAATTGCTTTCTTTGATATTCCAGTTCATAATCTCTGTAAGTCTCTGGACTGATCATTTGGGGTGAGGCGGTCATGTCTTCACAGGAAATGATATCGGCCCCCGCATCGATGAGGGCTTTTGCCAGGCTAGTCCCCGCCTTTTCTGCAACCTCCAGGAAGGGGTGGATCTTCTCGGGGGTTTTTACGGTGGCCTTGAGCAAGGGAACTGTATCAATGAGGGCCGCAGCAATGGTGAAAGGTCCTATGATTCCCCCCACGATGGGCACCTCATCGCCCAGTTTCTCCTTTATGATGCGGACCGCCTTGATCAATTCCGGTATCCTCCCCCTGGAGAGAAAATCCTCGGGAAACACGGGGGTGTCGTCCAGTTTATAAGGGGGCGGTTCATCGATTCCTGGAATCCCTTCATTACCGTCCACACCGCGACCGGGCTTTATCTTACAGCCAAGTGCCTCTGCCTCGAAGGTTTGGGAGAACGGAAGCCTTACAGCGTCAAAACCAAGAACGGTATAGGCGGCCATGGCCTGTTTGGCCATAGCCTCCCCCTTTTCATGACCTTCAGGCCAGAAGACCTGAACCTTTTCCATCTGTTCGTAGGTTACTGTGGAATTGGCCCCGAAACAGGGTATCCGATCTGGTTTTTGATGGTTGATCACGCTCATGACGCGCTCTTTTGCATTCATTAGCCGCACATCCATCCATCTATTTCACTAATTCTATGGCTTTTGTCACACCCTCACTGGCGTCTTCCGCATAACCGTCGGCCCCGATTTTATCCGCCCACTCCTGGGTAACCGCCGCCCCACCCACCATGGTTTTTACCTTTTCCCTGATGCCTGCTTCGCGCAATTTATCCTCCAGGAGCCTTTGTCCCGGCATGGTGGTAGTCATCAGGCTGGAGGAAGCCACAATATCCGCATTCAATTCCTGGGCCTTGTCTATGAACTTTTTGATGGGCACATCTCTGCCCAGATCTTCCACCTCAAAACCATAAACCCTCAGCATGACAGCAACAATGTTCTTGCCGATATCGTGTATATCGCCCTCAACTGTCCCGATAACTATGGTCCCCCGCTTTTTTGCCACCTGTTCCGTTGGAATGTGGGGTTCCATGATATCTATGGCCTTCTGCATGGCTCCTGCGGCCAGAAGTACTTCAGGCAGGGAAAGCTCTTCTTTGCCAAACAGGTCACCCACCTCGGTCATTCCCGGCATAAAGCCTTCATTAATGATTTCCACCACATTTATACCTTGTGCAACGACTTTGTTGGCCACTTCAACGGCGGCATCCTCGTTACCGTCTAAGACAGCCTTCATAGCCCGCTTAATAAGATCTTCCTTGCTCATTGGTTAACCCCCTTCTTTGTCCCTGATGTAACATCTTTGTACTACTTGCCACTCTTTTCCTGCACGTGAAGACATTAAAACGCTTATATCATCAATGTTGTCAAAATCATAGTTTTTTTCTATTATTCTTTATTTTTTGTGCTAAAATGTTGATCGATGCATGCAGTTTCGCAGCAGTTTTATCGAATCGAACATAGCCCGCTTCGCTCACAATTGGGGAACGAGGGGGTAGGAGAAGATAAGTTACAAGATTTTCGAGGTGTCAAATCATAACATGGAGGTGGAACATGCAAGAGGAAATGCAGATCCTATCAGATAAATGTTTGAACAGGCTTCACGATGCATCGATGGAGATCCTGAGGGGCGTGGGAGTCGCTTTTCATGACCCGGAGGCACTGGAGGTATTCAAAAAGCATGGTGCCAAGGTTTCAGGGAATGCAGTTTTCCTTGACGAAAGCCATGTGACAAAAGCCTTGGAAACAGCGCCTTCCCAGTTCACCATAACGGCGCGTGATCCGAAGAAGAGTGTCAGGATTGGCAAGAAAGACTCTGTCTTAGTGCCAGCCTATGGAGCCCCCTTCATGGTAACGGAGACCGGTGAGCAAAGAGAAGCCACCATGGGGGACTATAACAACTTCTGCAAACTGGTTCAGACGTCAAAATATATCAACATGAACGGCTTTATGATGGTTGAGCCCTTGGACGTTCCACCCGAAACGGCCCACCTGGACATGCAACTTTCTAATATTGTCTTTTGCGATAAGCCATTTATGGCGAGCTCAGCAGGCAGGCAAGGCGCACTGGATGCTATCGAGATGGCGGGGATTGTCTGGGGAGGGAAGGACAAAATCAGGGATAAGCCCGTGATGATGCCTCTCATTA
>JAUWXJ010000018.1 GCA_030616425.1 Desulfobacterales bacterium
CCTATAATGGCTTTTTGGGGCTTGAAAACACGGGTTTAATATTATTATCTTATCTTCCGAGGAGACGGCAAAATCAGTTAAAGTCCCAAAATTCATGATAGCCATCACCAATCTACAATAAAACTCTTGGACAGGCGAGCATCGATCATGGCAAGCTATCTGCAATCCTGGATAAGGGGAAGCAAGCACAACATGTTGCGTGAAATTTTTTCCACTATTAGTCCATCATCAGTCCATACAAATCTACTGGCCTTAAACCTCACCAGGCACCATGAACTCGATTCAATAGGAACAATAGGGGGGGCAAAATGAACCAATATAATAATCTCACACATAGGTTTGTAACGTATGCCATTTTTGTTTTTTGCGTTGCATTGGTATCTGGCTGTGGCACTTATGGCAAAATAAAGCCAAGTAGAGAAGTAACTACTGCGTTTACAAGTTTTGAAGTAAAGAAAGATCATAAATATTATATGACAGGCTCTGATATGTATCCTGACGCTATTATTGCGATAGATGAAAAGTACACATTAACCTCTAAGTTTTGGAAAGAAATTGAGCCTGAAAAACTTCCCGATTTAGTAAAACAAATGAACGAAAAGACCCCTGAATCGCTACCAAAGCTTTACGGATATAATATTCTAGACAATGAAGGAAACGACATCGGAGACTGGTATTCTTTCGTGGATGAGACTGTCATTAAAGTAGATGGCAATAAAGTTACAGTTTATACTCCTGATATTGGAGGGTTTGAACCAGGTGGTGACCCTGACCCTGCTACCGCAGGTGGTGGCGACGGCGGCGGAAGCTAATATCACCGAAATCCAGCACAAATCTTAGGGTAAGGACTTAGGGACGCCCTTTAGTTTTCCAGTTTCGCAATTAGGACGCCCCCTATTTCCCCCATCTTGATCATTTTTGTCCCATCTTCATAACGTTATTAATATCTTTATCCTGCCGTAATGGGATACCCTCAATTATTATGTCTTCCACCCGACTGATTTTATGCCTATGCACTATTACCACGTCAGCAGTAGCCCCACGGCTAATGACTCCACGGCTAGGGGCTAAGCGAGGGACAGCACATGAGGAATTTCTAGTGACTAAGGAAATTGACTCAGGAAGGGTAACTACCTTTTGGTCTATCGCTAGTTCTAGAATCTTGAGGACAGGGCTGTGGTTTCCTCCTCCATAATCGGTGGATATAACATCAGCTAGACCGGCTTCGAGGATAGCAAAGAAAAAGGATAGCTCCTTTTCCCTTTCTGGGCTGTCTAGTGTATTGAAGGTGGAGATATCAATAATTGCACCTTTTTTCTTCAGTCGCTTTATGAGTTCAATGCCTTCTTTCATGTCAAAACTTGGATGATTACAGTGCCCAGCAACAAGTAGGTTCCCGAGCCAGGATATTTCCAGTACCTTGGACATGGAAGAAGCAGCGGTATGGACTATGAAGGGGAGCTTGTATTTTTTTGCTATATTGGCACCTTCTTCAAGGGCTTCAAGTGCGATATCGAAAGAGGGAAGGACTGTTTGCGATATTTTATCCAGTGCCCATTCTGGGGAATAGTTTCCTAAACCGATCTCCTTGAGGATATTTTCTACCCTTTCAGGATTGAAAAAATTGGATGTAATCTCCTTCCCCAAAACTGCTTCCTTTAACTTCCTTGCCTGATATTCGTCAATAGCAATACCTGTTTCCTTCTTAACCATCTCTGGAATAAACTTATAGTCTTGCACACCACCACCAAGGGTGGCCCCAGAGCCCGCTTCGCCCATAGCGACTACTATATCTGGAAAATTCTCCATAATCTTTTCTAGTTTCTCCTCCCCTTGACCTTTGAGGCCAGAGGCATCGATCTTTCTTGCAGCAATGTAAGCCTTTGGATAATGGGTTGTAGCGGTCTTAAGATTGATAGGCCATGTACTCATTGCTTGAGATACTAGCCCAGGATGGGCAAAACCGTCCAGGTTGAGGATGGTAGTGGTCCCTTGAGAGATATGTGTTACCAGATTCTTTTCAGCTTGATTCGCAGGCAAGGGGGCTGACGCGCTTGAAAATAGAGGGGCCCCTGGAATAATGCCATGTGCATGGATATTGATGATTCCTGGCAGGACAATTTTGTCCTTACCTTCCAATGTATGGGTGAATGTAATCCCTGATGGTTTCTCTTGACCTATATATGCTATTTCCTTGCCGTGAATACCTATATTGACTTTATCAAGAAATGTCTTCCCGTCGCCAGTAATGAGGGCTGATTCTTTAATCAAGAGGTTATGTACTTTCTCAGACATAGGACAAGATAGGTCGGCTAACTTGGAGGAAAGAGGGACTCAAAAAGAGTGCTCAAATCTCTTTTTCGCTATTGGCCAGTTTAAGATGTCCTGAGGAGATAAACCCAGGTCGTCTAAATTTCTTCCTTCCTTGAAATAGTTACGATTCAGTATGTTACCTGCTTCTTCAATTATTCTTTTGTGAAGTGGTGTATCGATTCCTATAGCTTCGGCCATATAATACAAAGGTACCACCCGGGTCATTACCTCCTCGTAAAGATACCGATGGTTCATACTTTTTGGGGCTGGTGACCGAATGGGTCCTCCTGGCGGGTTATAGTAAGGGGTACCTTCATCATGAATCATATCAAAGAGGCTTCTTTCGTGTCCTCCAGCGGTTAGGGGTATATTATAGGAGGTATGAAGAAAATCACAAGTGGTGGGGCACTTTCTTATCCCCATAGCGTGGGCGACTGTTATCCTTTCCGCGTCAAGTTCTTCTATCGTTTCAGTCATTTCTTCAGTTAATCCCAGATAGAAATTGAAGTCCTCATGCGCTTCGATTCTCCTTCTTTGCATGATAATACCAATGATATGTAGTCCAGGTCCGTCATTGATACCAGCCTGAAGCGGATCATAACAGCCAATGAACTGGTCAGGGTAAATACTGTTTTCAAGTAAATGTAAAACGTGTGACATTCTTTCAAATGGCAAAACAGAAAGATATAGTTTTTGTTTCCTTGCTTTTACCAATAAGTCAATCTTCCCCGGAGAAAGTTCCATAATTTTTGTGGCATAGATAAACGTATCGGCATCGGCAAACGTAACATCAGCCGTACAACCATCTTCCCTGATTTTCTTAGCCATAAGGAATTTACTATCAATACCACCAGCAAAGATCAGTATTATCTGGCCATCGGAGAGATAGGGGGCTATTTGAGGGGCTACCGACCCATGAGCATTGGCGGTGGTGGTTATGACGATTATCCCAGACCCTTTGACCGCCTCATCTAGACGTGAGGTAATTACATCAGGTTTGGCCTTTCCTTGATAGATACCAGCCAGATGAAACGCCTTCTGATGCTGGAGTAGGGCCAATTTTTCGCGTGATGTTTCGTTGCTGATCCGATTATAAAGAACTACCTTGATCTCAGGAAATTGGAATTTTATTCTAGTTGCTTCAGCGATTCCTGCATTCCCTGCCCCAAAGACAGTAATTTGTTTAGTGTGATTATTGTTCATAGTGTCGATTCGACTTCTTTTTGGGTAAATAACAAATGGTGAATGCAATGTGAAGCCTCCCCGTGCTTCCGCACGGGGGTTCTGCCTTACGGCAGTGCTTCGCAGCCCGGTAAGGAAGAGAAACAATTCATTATAGCTCCCCTCGACCCCGCCCTTCCGGACGGGGCTTGCGGGGAGCAGGCCGGCCAAAACGGCCCTGTAAACTTGGGGACGCTGTTCTGTTATAATCCTCCCCCAACATATGCACGTTCCCTATGCGGATCCGGCGGATGCCGGCACTCTTTGCAGCCTCCTGGCAACGCTGGGCGTGTCTTCGAGATGTGGTAGGCAGGTCTTGCAGATAAAAACTGGGATAGAAAGCCAGCAGGCTGTACGGAATTTCGGGATTGAGACTGCTGATATACCGGGCTATGGCATCAACCTCTTCCTCATCCACATAGCCGGGAACCAACAAGGTGCTAGCAACCAAGAAGGGGGGCTCGGGCCGCTTGGCAATCCTTTTACTCAATTGCTTGAAGTTATCTAGGGTCTTTTGATTCGAGACGCCACACAGGGCCATGTGCAACCGGTCATCCCAGGCCTTCAGGTCGTACTTGATGCACCCACCGGATCTTAGAGAAATATCTGCCATCATACTAAGATAAGGCTCTTGAGCAGCGCCATTTGTCTCCCAGCATATTCTCAGGACACGATCTGGATTTCTATTCATTGCGAGCTTAGACGCCTTCAGCGCATGCAGTATCTGAGGAGTGGGATCTCCACCAAAATAACAGATGCAGCTTGTACTGTCGTCCACGGCCGATGCAAGGTCTTTTGCATGGAGCTTGCCACGGGAAAAGGTTGATTCTTTGAAATGGTAGTTCTGGCAATAAAGACAGTTAAAGGAACACGCGTGATAGAAGACAGCCAGATTCTTGTATCCGTATTCAGGACCTTTCAAATAGGCATACCGGGGATACCCAGAGCCCGTGCCCGCCGGACAGACAAAATCAGCCACACAATTGGTTGGAAGTGGATCATAGTAATAGGAGAGGTTTCCTTCAAGGGGCCGGCCGCCCTTTAGCTTTCCGCCCCTGACATAACGTACGCCACAAAAGCCTGTTCCGCCCTCTGGAATCCGGCACCTGTGGAGACACAACCCACAGGCGCATCCTCTTTTGTCACGGGGAGGTTCTGCGAGAAGTCCGTATGCCCTGCGGCTCCTGGCATGGACCTTGGCAATCTCATACCCGACTTCAGAAAAATGATGCCGGATGCAATCTGCGCAGAACCCAATAACATCTGAGATCGTTGCAGCGGACTTTTCACAATATCGGCAGGTTCCCATACGGCAAGTTCATGCATCAGTCGAGGAATTTCTCCTCAACAGTGATCTCACTTTTTTCGCGCAGGTGAGTGAGAAATTCCCCTATAGCTGTTTGACGTTTTTGGTTCAAAAGGCTTGACATAATCCCCGATTTCTCGTTCTCAAATTCCTTCTCATCAGCTTCCTGTCGAGCTTTGAACCGGATCACATAATACCCTTGCTTCCCCTTGATTACTGAATCTGGAAAGGGTTTTGATGAGCTTAGCGTAAAAGCTGCCTCTTGGATGTCAGGTTCTGAGCCGATCCCAGGGATCGCGCCATACCGCCCAAAAAAATCAGTACTTTTTGCCTTCAGCTTTCGGCTCGAAGTGGCCTCCTTAAACTCGGCCCCGTCTTTTACGTTATTGAAAAATTCCCCGGCATCTTTTTTGGCCAGTTCATCTTTCCTATCCTTGATCACGTTTTGCCTGACCCTTTCTTCCACTTTCTTCAGGTCTGGGATTCTGGCTGGCTCCTTGGCAACCAGTTCAAGTATATAGTATCCGTCTGACAGTTCGATCGACTCGCTGACCTCGTTTTCATCAAGGGCAAAGGCTGTTTCGGCAAATTTTTCCTTCTCTTTGATCCCTTTTATGGGTCCGTCACGGCGAAAAGGCTCGGTCTCGTGCACCTTGAGCTGATTGATTTTTGCCACATAAGATATACTTCCAGCCTCGTAACAGGCGTCGTAGATCTGCTCAGCCCGATCAAAGGCAAGTGTCCTGGCCGCATCTCTTGATAACTTGGTGCGAATCCGGACAGCAGCTTCGGCCGGAACCGCCTCTTTGGCTTCCTGGATCGCCTCCACCTTGATGATATGCCAGCCAAAACGTGTTCTGACAAGTTCACCGATCTCACCTTGCTTCATAGCAAAGGCCGCATCTGAAAAGGGTTTTACCATGCGATCTCTGGTAAAAAATCCGAGATCGCCCCCTTTGGCTTGAGTTCCCGGATCATCAGAATATTTCTGGGCCAGCTTGCTGAAGTCTGCTCCAGACCTTGCCTCCTTTAATACATCCAGGGCCTTATTCCGAGCGGCCTCGACCGCCTCTGGCTTCGCTCCTGACTCTACCTTAAACAGTATGTGGCGTGCCTTGACCTTCTTAGGGGATGCATAATCTTCCTTGTTAAGATCAAAATATGTGCTGACTTCCTCTTCTGAAACCTTGGCCTCGGCCTCAAACCCCTTGAAATCAAGAAAAAGATACCGGACCTTGACCTTGGGGGGTGTCTCATAGTCTTTCTTGTGTTTTGAGAAATAGGCTTCTACCTCTTCCGAGGTCACCTCGACATTCGTGTATGTCGCAGGCTTGAACACCGCATAGTCGAGGCTTACTTTCTCTTTCAGCCACTTATATGTCTCCAGGGCCTCGGCCTCGGATACTTTCACGTTCCCGCGAATAAGGCTTTGAAGCTTGTCAATGAGAAGCCCATTCTTCCTATCTTCTTCATACATCTCGGGTGTCATCCGGTTACGCATCAGGACTCGTCGATATACCTCCGGGTGAAACCGACCATCCTTTTGAAAGGCCGGCACCTGCTCAATTGCCCTGAGCAACTCGTCGTTATCTACGCAAAGGTTCAGCCGGGCAGCTTCCTGGAAAAGAAGCAAGCGGTTGATAATCTGATCCAATGCCTGTTTCTTGAGATTGAGACTTTGCATGAGTTTTTCATCTAAGGCGCTGCCGAACCTTCTTCGGTACACCTCCCGCAACTGATCGTAAACACTACGGAATTCCTCAATACCAATCGATATGCCGTTTACAACCGCGACCCGGTTTGCCCTCTGGGCCTTAGAGCTCCAACCATACCAGAAAATAAAAACCACGATAATAGCACCCAGGAAGAATTTGATTATCCAGGACTGGGCATGTTTTCTCATCAAATGAAGCATAATATCCTCACACTATGATTTGCGGCTGACGCCTTGTGAACAGTATGGATTTGCGGCTCACGCCTTGAGAACAGTATGGATTGCGCATTTCATTTAATCCCTTTGCAATCTGAGAAACTGAAGGAGTCCGCCCGCGAGTACCACATCCTTTTCTCTTGCATCCAAATCGACACACACCTCAAAGGTGCTCCCACGAGTTGTATTCACAACATGAAAGGTCCTGCTGTTTTCCAAAAACTTTGCCACATCTTCAATAACGAGGCGGTCGCCAGGCCGAATTTGCTCAAGCTCGTCATCTCCCACAAAGCTCATTGGAAGAATTCCAAAATTGATGAGGTTAGACCTATGAATCCTGGCAAAAGAGCGGGCTATAACCCCTTTGATCCCCAGGACCATAGGTGCCAAGGCCGCATGTTCCCGGCTAGAACCCTGGCCGTAGTTCCAGCCGGCTACGATGAATCCACCATCCCTTTCTCTGGCTCTTTTGGCAAAACCAGGATCCTGAGATGAAAAAACGTATTCTGAAATGGCCGGGATATTGGATCGCAGAGACATTATGTGGGCGCCCGCCGGCATAATGTCATCTGTTGTAATGTCGTCTCCCAGGCGTATCAATACCTCGCCCTCGAGCGTCTCAGGCACGGCCTGGCCCTTGGGAAGGGGTTTAATGTTAGGGCCTCGCATGACCTCGACAGACTCAGGGGCGTCTGAAGGTGGTACAAAGAGGTGGTCAATCACCGGAAAAACTTCGGGCATGGAGACCTTGGGTGGCTGACCGAACGACCTCGGATCCGTGAGTTCACCTGTCACGGCGGAGACTGCAGCTACCTGGGGGCTGCAGAGGTAGAGTTTGGCGCTCGGCGTGCCGCTTCGCCCCTCGAAATTTCGATTAAACGTCCTGAGACTAATGCCTCCGGTAGGAGGAGATTGTCCAATACCAATGCAGGGACCGCAGGCACATTCAAGGATGCGGGCCCCGGCCCTTATAATATCGCCGAGTGCCCCGCTCTCGGCCAGTGCGTCCAGCACCTGCCTGGAACCGGGTGCTATCACAAGGCTCGTTTCCCGATGCACATACTCTCCTTTCAGGATAGCTGCCACAGCCGCCAGGTCCATGTACGAGGAATTAGTGCAACTCCCTATGACCACCTGGTCGAGTTTCAGCCCGGCAATATCTGTCACGGCACAGACTTGGTCCGGCATGTGCGGCTGAGCTACCAATGGTTCCAGTTCGCTGAGGTTTATGGTCAGGCCCTCAGCATAGGACGCATCAGGGTCTGCGGAAAGGGACTTAAAGACCTTCTCTCTTCCCTGGGATTTCAAGAATTGATGAGTAATTTCGTCACTCGGAAAGATGGAACTTGTAGCCCCGGTTTCTGCGCCCATGTTGGCAATCGTGGCCCGCTCGGGTACAGACAGAGTAGCCACGCCAGGGCCACCATATTCGAACACTTTACCAACACCACCTTTGACCGTGACCAGCTGGAGCAGTTTCAGGATAATGTCCTTGGCTGTAACCCAAGGAGAGGGTGCCCCCTCCAGCCGCACCAGCACCACCTCCGGACAGGTCAGATGGAAGGGGTAACCTGCCATGGCTGTGGCAACGTCAAGGCCCCCTGCCCCGATAGCCAGCATTCCAAGGCCCCCTGCTGTTGATGTATGGCTGTCAGAGCCGAGGAGGGTGTCACCCGGAACCCCAAATCGCTCCAAGTGAACCTGGTGACAGATTCCATTGCCCGGCCCGGAAAAGATAACACCGTACTTGGCTGCAAAGGACTTTAGAAACCTGTGGTCATCACTATTTTGAAACCCAGCCTGAAACGTATTGTGATCCACGTAACTGACCGAACGTTTTGTGGCAACCCTGGGCACCTCAAGCGCCTCAAACTCCAGACACGCCATTGTACCTGTGGCATCCTGGGTGAGGGTCTGGTCAATCGGAAGCTCTACGGACTCCCTGGGCTTGGGGGCTGGGCTTATCCCGTGTGCCTCTATGATCTTCTCAAAAAGGTTCTTGCCTGACATAACGTCTCCTACAAATAATGCGGGACAAAAATCAGCCCATCTCCTGTGGATGGGGCTTTTTCAATTAGCACCAAAGCATGACTTCGTCAACGCCAAGGAAAGGCGTCATCCAATATTATCAAAGAGATTAAGAATTGACAACCGGTCTTAATCGTTATAAAAATTTTGGGATATCTGACTATCATAATTCCACCTTGCACAAATGAAAGGAAGGGAGATGGCGCAGGCAAAACAAGGTGACACCGTTAAGGTTCACTACACGGGCAAATTAGAGGACGGCACTCTGTTTGAGACCTCCATTGACCGTAACCCGCTGCAATTTACAATCGGCGAGGGTCAGATAATACCAGGTTTTGAAAAAGCCGTAATCGGAATGAACCCCGGCGAGTCGAAGATCGCCAAAGTCCCTGTGGATGAGGCGTATGGCCCCCCCCTTGAGGAAATGGTAGTTACGGTAGATAGAAATCGCCTTCCAGCAGACCTAAAACCAGAGATCGATCAGCGGCTACAAATCCGTCAAGCAGATGGGAGAACAACTATAGCTATGGTTACAGATGTCTCTGAATCGAGCGTGACGTTAGATACTAACCATGCCTTGGCCGGCAAAGACCTGACCTTTGATATCCAGCTCATAGAGATCGTTTAAGCGTTTTGCCTATGTTCACACAACACCGGGCTTTCTCCGGTAGAGACAAGTGCGACTAAGAAAATGACGAATATGAGGCCCGCGGAATACGACATATGACACAAGCTTTGCGACCGACCCTGCAAATCCTATCACTGTTACATATAGGCTCCATTTAGTGACAACACCTGAAAAAAATTAGGAAAATTTGCCTGCTACCCTAAAGTTTTTTGCTACACCGACCGATAAAAAGTAAATAAAGGCAAACTTGCACATGAAAACCGAAGAAACAACCATCGACAAAATTGAGGAAAGGTTGTGGCAATTAGTACTGCTGGCAGTGGTTGTTATTCTCTTTTTAGCCCTGGCATTGATAGCTCTGACATTCCTGGGATTGTTTGGAAAATCAGAATTTATCATACTATCAAATAATGCCTATAGGTACTCCATATTCATGGCGATTCTGGTACTCCTTTTCTGTGGGTACATGATCGTCTGTCAGCGAAAGCTGATTCAGCTTTCCCGAGCCTTCTTTAAGGAAAAAGAAGCCGCTGCCACGTTGGGCCAGGATGTTAAGACTCTCAGCTCGCTGCTGGAGGTAAGCTCTAGCATCAATTCTCAACAGAAGCTATCGGACATCTTGGATATCATTACTAGGGAGATGTTGACCTGTTTTCAGGCAGATCAATCATCCCTAATGCTTCTTGATAAAAAATCCAAATTGCTTGAAACCAAGGCGGCTTCCGGTGAAGGTCACGAATTTACAAAAGATGCCTTGATCCCCATGGGGAAAAGCATAGCTGGGCGGGTGGTTGAGAGCGGCAAACCATTGCTGCTAAATGGTCGAGTCGATCCTGCCAACTTCCCTGGAACCGAAGAAAAAGATAGACGTATAAGCTCGGCTATGAGCGTACCACTAAAGATCGGCGAAGAAAATATCGGTGTGCTGAACGTAAACATAGTCGACAGAGATCGAACATTCTCTGAAACCGACCTACAATTGATAAGCATTTTTGCCAACAATGCTGCCGTAGCAATACATAACTCTACGCTCTTGGAAAAAAAGGACGAGCATATAAGATTGGAAACGATATTTGAACAGTTTCATTCACCTCGGGTTGCCCAAGAATTGACCAAAAAGTTAGATGCCCAGGACCAACCGACCGAAATGAGAGCAAAGCTCGAAATGACCATCTTGTTTGCAGACATCCGAGGATTCACCACTGTGATGGCCCTCTTGAAGCTCGAGGATATTATGGATTTTCTGGATGAGTTCTACAACGCTATGACCAAAACAGTCTTTAATAATGACGGGAGCATTGACAAGTTTATCGGTGATGAGGTGATGGCCTTCTTTGGGGGCCCTGTGCCCTTAGAAAATTCCAGTGAAAGTGGTGTTAAAGCAGCCATGGAAATGCTGGCTTCTTTTCAAGCGCTAAAAGAGAAATTTCCGAAAAATTCCCCTTATTTTGAGGACTTAGGGATTGGGATTGGTGTCACCACAGGCGAAGTATTCGTCGGAAATGTTGGTTCAAGAAGACATTACGATTACACTGTTATTGGCAGCGCCGTCAATCTTGCCAGAAGGATGTGTTCCTATGCGGAATCTAATCAGATCCTTGCCACCAAAAAAACTCTCACGAATATATCTGGGATGGTCTCCTCGGAATTTGTTGAGAATGTCTCGTTCAAGGGTATTCCGGAACCGGTCGATATATACAAAATCACTTCAGTCTAATTATTTGTCTATAGAGTCTTCATAGGAATAAACGACCACCCGCTGTGCGGGTGGTTTTGTTTTGCGGAATGTCAGTTCCATCGATTAAGTTTGCTCCCCGTGCAAAGCACGGGGTTTCATTGCAAACAATGGACTCGTCAAAAGGTTTTTAAACAGCCTCTAGACAATATCCGGAAGCCTTTCCACGTGTTCTTCGGGAACGCTCACCGCAGCATGCTGTCCCAATGCCTCAATAGCCACCACCACGCGCCCGAAACCACGATACCTCACAAAGATGCCTATCACGCCTGCAAAAGGCCCTTCCACAACCATAACACGATCCCCTTTTCTAAACCGAGTACCGGTTTCCACTGGGTTATCACCGTCAACCATGATGCGAAGGGAATCAATCGCTTCATCCGGAACGGATATTGGGCCGTCCTTGTTTCCAATGATACGGACTACGCCCATGGTTTTCACGATCTCGAGGCGCTCAAGAGGATTCAGATCACTTCTTGTAAAGACATAGCCGGAAAAAAGAGGAACCCTGATCTTCTTGCGCCGGTCCCGGCGCTTGCTCATCACCGTTATCTTTGGGAGAAAGACCTCAAGGGATTTCCCGTTTAGCCCATCAAAGACGACCTGTTCAAAGCGGCTTCGGGTGTGAAGCACGTACCAGGCAGCATGCATTTCAGTTTGATCCTTTACCAATCTTGCTTTTTCCAATTGACGATTGATTAAAAGTGGCTTCAAAACCCTTTAGCAGCAGAGACCAATCCAATATAAAGACGGCTCATATCCCTCAGCAGGCGGCTTAGGTCGTAACGTGAAAAAACGAACTCCCGGGCCCCCTCGGCAAGCCTCTGCCTGAGTTCAGGCCTCTCGAGTATCTGCTCAACTTTTTTCACAAAATCGCCGCTATCTTCTATGTCTGCCAGGAATCCTGTAACACCGTGTTCAATGAGATCAACAACACCTCCAACCGGAGCAGCCACCACCGGGCATCCTGACGCCATCGCCTCAATAACTGCAACCGGAGTCCCCTCATTCTTGGAGGTCAGTACAAGCAAGTCAATCGCCTTATAAACAGTCTCAATCTCAGTTTGCCAGCCCAGGAAAAGGACCCGGTCCTGAAGCCCTTTATCCCGGACCATGTTTTGTAACATCTCGCGCTCCGAGCCGTCACCCACAATGACAAAAAGTGCATCCTCCCGTCTTTGTGAAAGCGTTTCCGCTACTTCCACAAATAAGGCGAGATTCTTTACTGCTGTTAGCCTGCCCACGCAGCCGATAATCTCTTTTCCGCTCGGTAATCCAAGCCTTTTCAGGGCCGCCTCCTTATCGAAGGGCCTTAGAAATTTGGAAAGGTCGAAACCGAGGCGGATAACCTCTATTTTTCTTTTGGCATATATGCAGGCTGCGATTTCCTCCCGCTGATGAGGACTTATGGTAATAATCCGTGTAGTCAAAAGAGTCAGGCCCCTTTCAATCGCCATAAAGCACCAGCTCTTTAACGGCGAAAAGTAGCTGTGGAATACATGGCCGTGAAAGGTATGGATAACTATGGGAACTCCAGCCAGTGCCGCTGCTATTCGGCCAACTGTGCCCGCCTTGGCAGTGTGGGTATGCACTATGTCCGGTCTGTGGCGGCGAATCATTCGCCAGAGCTTAAATATCGATTTAACGTCACGTATGATAGAAATTTCTCGTCCAAGCTCAGGAAAAACCACTGGAGTCACGCCCAGTGCTTCAGCTAAGTAGCTCATATCCCCCTCGCTAGGTCCGACTCTGCCTGTAATCAATACGGTTTCGAACCGATCGCTGTCCAGGCCGCTTGAGAGATTAAGGACATGGATCGCCGGTCCCCCGATATTGAGACGGGCAATCACACGGAAAATCTTGATCTTGTGGCTGGGTTTTGCCGCCTGGCTAAATTGCTCATTCAATGGCTGCCTCAATCTTTCCTTATCCAACATAATGCATTAACAGCCGTACTTTTTCCCCTTTCGTGTCGGTTCAGGTAGTCAGGGGAACCGCTTCTCTTCGGCCCCCAATGCCTTTCAAGGGTATGCCGTTACCCTTGGTGGAAATGGCTGGAGGCCTACGTTCAGCGGTTTCCCTGACTACCTATCGCGAACTATTGCACTTTTTTGCTGCCTGTTTCTTCCTCGGTGAGAAGGGAATTTTCTGAGAAAGCCATGATACCGTGGACTTGGCAAGGTGCTTCAGCCAAGCCGGACAAATATTATCACGGCTTTTGAAGAAAATTCCCTTCTCATCAACCGAGGCCTCCAACGCATAATCTGTACTATACAGGACGTGTATGTTCAGGCCCACAGGCCCACCCAAGTTTGAACGACCGCCTCCGGGTAGCCTACAGCCCGATCTTGCCAAGTCCGTGCAGACTTACCTGAAAAAAGTATTCTCGCACATCCATTGTCCTATCATGGGTATAGGTAACAGACAGGGACCAGCACTGGGGTTCGTACCTAAATCCAACAACTGTTTTCACTTCCTCTCCGTCTTTGAGGATACGCTCATTTTCCCAGTAGGCTGACACAGGGTGAAAAAGCTTCACAAGGATTTTGGTGAGAATACTTTTGCTGTTGTCCTGAGTATATCGGTAATCGACTGACCCACGATCTCCTCGTCTATCACAGAGTGCCAGGATTGCATTGTAGCTCTTGTATTCGCCATCATAAGGTGACCAGGCCACATCTCCATCCAGGTCCAGGCAATCATAAGGCCTGAATTCCAACTCCCCCTTGATGTCAGAAAAGGGTCTGTTCCCGCCAGCCAGGTTGTCCCGGCGGGCCTCTATAATATCGTAGCTTTGTGAAAATTTTATTCGACAAAAATCGTGGTAACTATATACGGGCAGTCCCGGTTCATCTATAGACCCAGGCTCTCTTCCCATGTTTCGGTTGCGCCGTTCGATTGACCTAGCTGTAAGATTGTTCGTAATCGAATAGGTCACAAGGTTCTTTTCCTCTATGCGGTCAATACCCTCAAAGTTAGGATACTCCCCTTCATCCGGGACAGGAACATAATCATACACTACCTGCGGCTTAACTGTATGCATGATCCTGTCAAGGATCTCACCCTTCAGGTCAAAGATTCTCGAGAACTCTGTTGAAAGGTCTGCCTTGAAATCAAAGGCTTCACGAGAGAGCAACCGATCTTCCTTGTTGGGCGTCTCGTCCTCATATTCTTCAACCTGCCAAAGGGTTTCCCGCAGGCCTACAGAGGGCTCAAAGTCAAAATATTTAAAAAGGCGAACGGGATAATAAAGCCTTGGGTGCAAATCGGCCCTGTGCCCCCTTGTTCCATAGTCCCTCCAAAAATGGTCATAGGAGGATTCCAAATCAAAATAGAGGGGCTGAGCAAAGAGCTTCTGTCTTGAGCCCTCGAACCGAATGGACGGGAGTTTTTGCAGGGTTCGGTCTATATCATCCTTTTTTCGGATAATCACATCATCATACCAGCGAAAATCGGTATTCAAGCTGTATTGATCCCAGCCTCTGTTTAGATTCAACTGATTCACCCGAACCGTATCAGTATGATCATCGAGGTCTCTGCCGAATTCTTTCTGGAAATAAGAATCGTTCTTTTCAAAGCCGGTATAACCCCTTGAAAATTCGCGCAGATAATCCTGATCACTCACAACGTCCGTATCAAGTTTTGCTTTGAATCCAGCCGGAAGCTGTTGGTCGCTTTTCATCCTGAACCACCACCGCTTTCTATTCAAACGGTCCTCGGCATCCCCCCTGAATCCCTCGTAGTGATACCCTGTGGAGTCTTGCGGAATTGTGCCATCATCAATCTGTCGGTCGTAAAGAAAATCATACATTACAGAGCCTTTGCTCTCACGCTCTGATATGTACCGATATTCAACGCCGTGCTTGAAACCACGGTGGTCTATGTGGGATTCATAAAAGGTGGCATCAGTGCTCTCGCTTATGGCCCAGAAAAAGGGCTGATTGTACTCGAAACCGTTTCGATTGGAATAGGAAACCTGAGGTACAAGGAGGCCGGTCTGGCGTTTTATCTTTGCTGGAAAGACCAGGAAGGGTGCATATAAGAGAGGAACCGACTTTGCCCAAAGGGCAGTATGCTTGACTGTGCCGTAACCATCTATCGTCACTTTTATGTCTTTACCTGTAATTTCCCACGCCGGAGAATCTCCGTCGCATGTGGTAAAGCGTCCATCAGTGATATGATATGAATCTTCACCTATCTTTTCAATCCTGTCTCCCCGGATGTAAAAATGGCTCTCCTTGATAAAGAGAGTCCCATCGTAAAGGGTGCCGATACCTGCGTCTAGGTTTATTTCAAGTCGGGTGCCGGTGAGCCAATCCTCGCCTGACGTGAAGTGCACGTTACCCCGGGCCTCAGCCTCCATGGTTCGTGCATTGAGGTCGACGGCATCGGCCTGCAAAGACTGATTACCTTTTGTGACGGTTACGTGTCCCCTAGCACTGTAAGTCTCGGTGGCATCATCGTAACTCAAAGAATCAGCCTTGATGTGGTATGGAAGATTAGATTCTGTGCGAACTGACGGCACACCTGCAAGTGTCGATGATGACCAAAGCACCACCGCAAGTGGAATGCTCCAAAGACAGGCCCTGAAGAACATGGGCTCTTCCTATAACACAAAACCCCATGCAGTCGTATACAAAAAGGGACTATAGTTACTTAAATAATTCAGAAAGAGGCTATCGGAGACAAAAAAAACCCGGTCCAATGACCGGGCCCAGAGGATGACAGGAAGGGACTATTACCTAGAGTACCTGGAGTACCTCGTACGTTTCAAGCGGGCTAATCTTTGTCTCCTCTCACTCTCGCGACGTTTGCGACGACGATACTCACTCGGTTTTTCGTAACTCTTCTTCAGCTTGAGGCGCCGGAATAGGCCGTCACTCTGGATCTTTTTCTTAAGCACCTTCATGGCCCTCTCAAGGTCATTATCAATGACCCTAACCTCTAAGCTACTAAACCCTCTCAAATTTATCTCCCCTTTCATTGCATCGCAGGGTTTGTCGAGACGTCTCGTAAAACCCAAACGTTGCTATGTCTTATAATAAAAGTAGAATTATACAGCAAAACTTTCTTGGACACAAGAAAAAAATCGATCCAGAATCTCACGCACACACCGGAGCAACTCACCTGAAACAGATCCTACTGCAACCGTATCTCTTCAAGCAAGCTCGCCACACCAACCTCTGCTTGAAGCTGTAGCAGGGCGAATACCGGCTTTGCATCATTTTAATCTTGATTTTGTGATGGTAAAAGGCAATGTTACGGCCAAAGGAAGAAGCAACATAGCACATGTAATATATAAGTATAATAAGGCTATCCCTGTCTAAACAAGCAGCTACCACAAACTGGATCTGAGACACACATGAAAAAAAAGACAACCGAAAGGGGATTTCGACTTGCAGTTGCCGGCAAGGGCGGTGTGGGAAAAACCACGTTGATTGCCCTGCTGGCTGAGCTTTTCACCCGTAGCGGATACCGGGTGCTTGCAGCTGATGAAGACCCACAGTTAAATCTTGCCCTGAGCCTCGGGGTACCTCTCGAAGAGGCTGAGAAGATCGTCCCCTTGAGCCAGAACAAGTCCTATGTTGAGGAAAAGACCGGTGCACAACCTGGTTCGGCCTGGGGAGGGCTGCTCCGGTTGAACCCGGACGTGAGTGATGTTGTACACCGCTTCGCGCTTCAGTTAAAGCCCAATCTTTATCTCCTTACTATGGGATCGGTGGATCAGGCGGCTACCGGGTGTTTGTGCCCTGAAAACAGCCTGCTGAAGGCGGTTATGAGATTCATTGTTCTGAAGCCCGGCGAGGTTATCCTCGTGGATACCCAGGCTGGGCCTGAGCACTTTGGCCGGGGCGTACTTAAAGGCTTCTCTCTTCTGCTGGTCGTGACAGAGCCCAGTTCAACTGCACTCCAGGTCGCCAAGAAATCTATAACCTTAGGCCTGGAACTCGATATACCCAATCTTAAGCTGGTGGTTAATAAGGTGCGGGACAAAGAAGATCAAAATCGGGTGAAGGCTTTTATGGAAGGCTCTGGACTCGACATACCAGCCACTTACTTTCTCCCTTACTCTCACGACCTACTTGTCTTGGAGCCTGCTGTGGGATCGATTCTATCCAAGGGTGGAAAATTCACTAACGCGGTTCAAAAGCTCTTTTCCGATATCAAGATGCTAATTCCTGAGAAACCGCTCTGAACCAAAACTTTTCTACAGGAGGTCGAAGCTGATAGGCACTTCCAGAACCTCTCGGCCCTTCTGATTTGTATAAATTTTCAAATGGTCCTTGTTAACACCCTTTTTGAGCTTTTCCAGAACCGGCTCAACCACGACCTGAACCACCTGCCCTTGCTGGATCTCTTTGGTGGAAACCCTGAAGAGGGATCTTTCCAGTTCTATCTTTCTAATCTTCAAGTCATTCCCCTTGTTCAACCGAACAATGATCGAACGGGTTATGACCCTGGAATCATTCTTCAATTGCCCTAGCCGCTCCTGCGACATACGACCAAAGCTTAAAATGCCGGGACTCACCTCCAGCCGTCCCCTGATGTTTCCTGCAATCTTGACAACAACCTCGGGCTTCTCCGGATAGTTGGTGGTCAGCTTCACCTGCCCTTTGTATCTTGCCTTCCCCTTGACCTTGTTCCTCACCTTGAGCTGGTAAGCCCGCCCTTTTTGAGTCTCCTGCAGTTTCACCTCCACCATGTCCGGAATAGAGACCGAGGCGAGTTTAACAATAAGGGGTTCTTTCTTTTCCCCGCGCAGGTGAACGACCTTCTCGATCTTTTCATCCATGATGCCCGTAAGGCGGACATGGCGAGGTTTAACATAGATGGGCACCCAAACTTTCCCTTTCAGGCCGATGATCACCTGGGGGTGCTTGGGGTCATTGCTAAAGACCCGGGCCGTCTTATGGATATTACCCTGCAATCCTTTGGTTCGTACTTCCAGTGTAATCTTTCCCTCGCCTCCAGGAGGGATAGTCCGGTCAAACCGGGCAACGCTGCAGCCTCAGCCCGGCTTGACCTTCTTAATATCCAACGGCTTATTGCCGCGGTTAAAGACCCGAAAATCATGTTTTACCGCTTCCCCCTCGGTTACTTGATCGAAGTCATAGGTCGGCTCCTCCACTTCAATGACCGGAGCTGTCTCTTTTTCCCCTGCGGCTAGCGTCAACCCAACGCACACCGTAAGGACTATACACGAGCAGAGTATCCCCTTGAGCCACCTCATGGTTTCCCCTCTCTTACCCAGAACAAGATTGTATACCTTGCAGACATTTCCATGGGGCAAAAACTTAAAGAAGAACAAAATCAATGTGAAGCCTCCCCGCCCTTCCAGGCGGGGGTTCTGCCTTACGGCAGCACTCCGTGCGCGGGGAGCAGGCCGGTCAAATCTTCGGCCAGATCCGCGATATGTCCCTTAGAAGCAATATTGGGCAAAATAGCCCATGCTTTCTATCTACTTCAGCCGTAGCCGGGGGAACCAGGATGCGCTTGTTGGCCAAGGGCGTTTCCGTGGATGCCACTATACCAGTTGATCTGAATTGACGGAAAAGGCCCAATCTCATAGACCGGGCCTCCGTTTTCAGTCTGGCTCCCCAGCACGGACTCGAACCGCGGACCCGATGGTTAACAGCCATCTGCTCTGCCAACTGAGCTACTGGGGATCAATAACTTTTTAATATATAGCAAGCAGTCTTTTTCAGTCAAGCCAAAAACACTGGAAACCATGTGTTATGCTTGCGAGAGCTGTCTCCATATCACTTCGCATATTTTTTTCAACCCCAAAAAATCGATGCCGTTCACATCTTCTTCGGTTCCGACCAAACTTTTTATCAGTACCCGAAGTGAGTACCTTGTGAAAGCCATATTTTACCCTTGAAACTATTTGCCCTTCTATTATACAAGTACGTCAAAAAATCCAGATCTAGTATTGAGGGCTATGAAGGTACTAGTTTACGGGTCAGGAGGCAGAGACCATTGCCTTGCTGACAAATATGGAGACAGCCAGCACGTTGAGAAGGTCTATTTTGCACCGGGAAATCCAGGGGTCCTGCGAAC
>JAUWXJ010000045.1 GCA_030616425.1 Desulfobacterales bacterium
CTCTCGTTTTCTTCCAAAGAAGTAATCCTGCCCCACGAGTATCGCTTTCATCCCAATCAGGTCGCACAATATTTCTTTGACAAAAGTGCGAGCAGGGATGGCCGCAAACTCAAGGGTAAATGGAATGCATATTAAGGTGTCAATGCCTGCCGCGTCTATCAACTCGACCTTTTGTTCATAAAGTGTTATAAGTGGGAAGTGCTTGTTAGAATTCACGACCTTGATGGGATGGGGCTCAAACGTTATCACAACAGAGGTGCCGTCTATGCTCTCCGCCTTTTCAACGACCTGATGGAAGAGGGCCTTGTGCCCTATGTGAACCCCGTCAAAGTTTCCAATGGTCACAACAGGATCCTTTAGCGTGTCAGGGATTTCCTTTAAATCGTTTATAATATGCATCAATACCTTTACATCAGCCTTGACAAATGATTTAAACATATTTATGTAATTCATTGCCGGTGCAAAATCAATCTTTTTTCTCCCTTCCGATCTGCCGAAGTGGCGGAACTGGTAGACGCGCTAGGTTCAGGGTCTAGTGGGTGTATGCCCGTGGGGGTTCGAGTCCCCCCTTCGGCACCATTCTAATTTCACGGCTATTTACCCCTGCATGAGTCGGTGTGTTTGGTACGGTAGGCTTGCTCGATTAGTCGCTCCGCTTGACATACAAACGGCTTTATCCTATATGCTTATTATGCCAAGAAGAGGTTTGTGATCAGTATCAGTCAGTTTAAGGATTTTTTACAAGACATTTTTATCCTCCAAAAAATTCCTTATAGGCATGAAAAAAAATCTGTTCTTGACTGCTTTAATCTTTTTGATACCCTGCACCACTTCGGCCCAACTAGATATCCCTTATTATAAACAAACCGGCCCAATACTGTGATGAAACCTTGCAGCCGCCGTCTGATGAAATCTTGATTCATCCGTTCTGGTGCAGGGCCAGCTGACGCCAAACGCCAAGGAGGCCAGAGAGCCATTTTTATCCTATCTTTGACCTTTTCGATCGCACGTACGTCAAGAGCTAGACATCGGAAAGCTGCCGAATTGCCGGGGCAGGCTTCATTTTCCAAACCAAGATCGCTTTGGGTCAAAGTTAGTTCAACTAGCGGCACATGCCGTCCCCTATGTTCAAATTCTAACAGTGCCTGGCGAACCTGCTCGTAAGTCAGCTTGGCTGCATCATCGCCGGGGAGGTTCGGTATCACGAAAAACGTGGGTGTTTTCATTCTGAGTTTTAGGCGCTTGTGGAATCGTTCGATGATCCAGGCCTTTGTCTCAGTCCGCAAATCAACTCGGGTGGTTATAGATGGCTTCATTGTGTCAATCTGGCTTTGCACTAGATGCCTCCAAACAAGTAGTTCTATTAGCGCAAAGCACAACACCAAATCAAGTGGCTTTTGGCTGTCCCTGTCCGTGGCCAGCGAATATGTCGACGAAATAGACAGCCGATGCGCCCCGATAGTCTGTCAGCTTTTACAGAACAGTGAGCTTTTACGGAATTGACAATGGCCCGAAGGACATGTATGGGTAATATAAGCTCGTGTCGCCAATACGCTCGCGTGCAACGGACGTGGAAATTCATGAAAGCTGTTGTTTTGCATAGTGGGGGGCTAGATTCAACAACTTGCCTGCTCCTTGCGCTGGAAAGAGGCGCTCAAGCACTAAGTCTTGGCATCGATTATGGACAGAGGAATCGAACGGAACTGGAGTACGCGGATGACCAATGCCGACGCTTAAACGTGCCCAGGAAGGTTCTTCGCGTCGAGTGGGATGCGCCGCACCGAGAAATACCTTTGAATCGCCCCGTGGACGAGATCCGTCAAGGTATCTCTCCCGCCTTCTTACCAGGTAGAAACGCCGTCTTTCTGGTTTTGGCATGCGCTGAAGCCGCAGGCGTTAGGGCGAAAGAAGTTTGGGTTGGTGTCAACTCAATAGACTATTCAGGTTATCCTGATTGTCGTCCGGAATTCATTCAGGCTTTCAGCGACATGATACGGCTTGCCATTCCCGACGGCCCGAGAGTCATAGTTCCTCTCATGAACATGACGAAACCAGAGATTGCGCGAGAGGCTTATAGGCTCGGCTTGCGGCCGGGGCAGACCTGGAGTTGTTACCGGCCCCAGGAGACGCCAGCAGGAATGCAACCGTGTGGCCAATGCGATGCGTGCGTCTTGCACAGCTATGCGTGGGAGCACGTCCAAGAGCTGAAGGTCTAAGGCTGGAATGATGCGCGCGCCCTTGCCTCCCGCAGTATCGGGCCTAAATCTAATGGTTCCTTTCTACGATCCCAAACGAGAGCAGAACGATTCTGCCATCGCAAGTGGTGGCTATCGGCGGTGCTGGTGCGGTCATGGCTAAGATTTGTCTGGTTTCCTGCGCAAGCTCGAAACGGAATAAAAAGTCCCCAGCAAAGAACCTTTATGTTTCTCCGCTGTTCAACAAATCAAGGGAATTCGCGGTACGACATTTCGACCGGTGGTTCATTCTGTCCGCAAAACACCACCTTATTGATCCCGACGCACATATTGACCCCTACGAGAAAACGTTGAACAAAATGTCTGCCAGCGAACGTGCGGAATGGGCGCGGAAAGTCTATCAACAGCTTGTTCAACAGACAAGCCCAAATGACGAGATTACCTTTCTTGCTGGTATGCGGTATCGTGAAAGACTCGAAGGACTGCTACATCAACGTGGCAACAAAGTCTTCGTCCCTATGAGGGGTCTATCAATTGGAAAACAGCTGCAGTGGTTGTCGCAGCAGAATAATAGGCAGTCTGACAAACAGGCTGTTGAAGTCTTCTACAGCCTGTTCGGGCAATTAGAAGACTGCCTAGGTGGAGCGCGCATGCTCAGAGACTGCTCGGGCAGACAGGCGTGGCCTAAAAGCGGCGTGTATTTTCTGTATGAACCGGGCGAATTCCGAGGCGGTGACAGCACAAAGAACCGAGTTGTACGAGTTGGGACCCATATGGTAAGTCGAGGATCCAAGGCTACCCTTTGGAACAGACTGCGGACCCATCGAGGAAATATCAATGGGAAGGGCAACCATAGGGCTTCGGTGTTTCGTCGTCACATTGGCGAAGCAATAATACACCAGGGAGGTGGAAAGCCGGGCATACCATCATGGGGGCATGGGCAGAGCGCTCCCCCTGAGATCCTTTCGCGAGAAGCCGAGTTGGAGCGACAAGTCTCTGAACACATTAGAAAAATGTCTGTGGTATGGCTTGAAGTGCCCGACAGCCCTGGACCTGGAAGTGACAGGGCTTTCCTGGAGCGAAACGCGGTGGCTCTTTTGTCAAAACACGGGAGGAAAATGGATCCGCCCAGCATGGGGTGGCTCGGCAGATACAGTCCGACAGCCGCAATCAAGAAAACCGGGCTCTGGAACGTTGACTTCGCGTTCTATTCTTACGATCATCGTTTTCTAGACGTATTTGCCGCTTACGTGGATATCACTACAAGCAACCACCCACGACCCAAAAGATCCCTCGCACCTAGAGACTGGTATTTGGCAGATAAGGGGAAGGTAGCGCGGGGGCAGTTGTTCCTTTTCGAGGAGGACTAGGGATGTTCGAATTCAAGGACATACACGAGAAGCTGCTAAGAGACTATGCTCGACCTATTGTACACATGAGGAGCCAGTTGAAAATGGGCCGCTTCGGCTTGGTTTTCGGCTCTGGGCTTAGCAAAGCCTTTGGGCTTCCGGTGTGGTCGGAATTGGTGGAGCACATCGCAGGGGATCCTGAGGTCGATGGAGTGGAGTTGTTGGAAAAATTTTCCGAGACAAAATCTCTGCCATACAAGACTGAATTACTGATTCAGCACTTCAAGAGAAAGCGAGCAGCCGGATTGTCGCCAGAGCAAGCGAGCTCAAAAGCATTTGAATACAGTACTCTTGAAGCGTGGCTGAGAATCTTTGCAAAGCACTTGTACGCCAATGCCCCTCAGGATTTCGAGTCTATCGTAGTCAATCATCCGTATTGTAAGACTTATCTCCCGATTGTGCGTCAGACCTTGATGACTGTGACCTACAATTTTGACAACTACATTGAGCGAGCTCTGGCTGAGACGAGAAGTCAGGGCTCCGAAGAGCGATCTCGGGGTTACGAAACCGTGACAAATCCGTGGACCCAGTTTCAACGGAATGATTCGGTCATATATCATCCGAACGGTTTTTTCCCGCCGGAACTGATGGAAGTACCGGTTGATAAGTTCGTTTTCTCGGAAGCCTCGTATGCAGAGCAATTTGCCAGAGCATTCGCTGGCGATCACTCTTCCTTGATCAACCACTTCTGCAAGAATACTTGTCTCTTGATCGGGCTGTCTTTGGAAGACGAGATGCTTCGTAACTTGCTAATCTTGAGTTCCCGAGCAAGTCCCGGCAATTATCACTACCACGTCCACTTTGCGGGTAGTGAGGACCCTCTAGAGGAGGCAGGTCGTGAGGCTATGCGCCGAACAAATTTCAATGTGTACAACCTCATTACTCTGTTTCTCAACGAGCAAGAGATTACGGCATTGGGAGAGCTTATTAATAAACAAAATGTTCCAGAAAGTGAACTGAGTGACTATGGATTGATGAAACGCATAGACCTTGCCTACCACTTCTATCTTACAGGTCCGATGGGGGTAGGAAAGAGTACGACTGTCAACAACTTTCGAAATCTGACAGTTTTCGATGAATGGGTTGAGGAACGACCAGAAATCTTGGCTAAACCACCAGCCAAGTTGACTACTGAAGAGGAAGAAGAGGTTGATGCATGGGTAGCTATCCAGTTTAGAGAGAAGAACGACAACCTGAGGCATGGCGGAACTGGCATCTTCATTGCAGATCGCCCTCCACTTGATCCTCTCGCATTTACGAAAAGTAACAAGCAGTCCGCTAAAGCGTTGCGCTTGCTGGAGACGATCTGTCCGGGACAAGCATGGAGGACCCAAGAAGGAAAGGTGATCTTGCTGACAGGAGACCCAGAGGAACTCGCTGTACGATTGCTTCTCACGGGACGGAGCGAGCATACCGCAGATAGCCTGAAAAGGATGCAAGAAGCCATGAATGAGATTTACACTGGCACAGGCGTAACAACGGTGGACACACATGGCCTTACTATACCAGAAGTTACAAAGCGAGTGGCTGAAATAATTCATCTTCAGGAATACAGGCCGCATGACATTCACGGGCGATTGGAAGCTTTTAAGAACGGCGAGGTGAAGGTGGAAACATGACATCTGTGTGCGTTGGATCGACAACCATTGACTGACAAGGTGGGAGACGGGACGATGAGAGGTTCAAAGAATTCCGGTGCGACAGGTAAGCCGCGTTTGTATCTAGCAGGCCCGTTATTCAGTGAAGCAGAGATAGATTTCAATCGTAGGCTGAAGAAGCTGCTTCTACCTTTTTTTGACGTCTACCTTCCCCAGGAGGATGGTGGGTTGATGGTCGACATGATCGCGCAGGGTACGAAACCCATAGTAGCGGCGGCCGAGGTTTTCGCCACAGATGTAGCGGCAATAGAAGGTTGTGACGTGCTTCTCATAGTTCTTGATGGCAGATCAATAGACGAAGGAGCAGCCTTCGAGCTCGGTTTTGCTTTCGCACAGGGAAAGCCATGCTATGGACTCAAGACAGACCCGAGGCAGCTTCTTGTGACAGGAAACAACCCGATGATAGATTGTGCACTGAGGATGGTTTTTCCCAACGTGGACGCCCTGGTAGCTTGGACGAGGTCACGGGGTTTTGATGCAGATCATGACTTCAAATGCAACAGGTGCCAGATTCTCCATGTTTGAGCATTCAGACGACATTGCCTGGTCTTGCTGTGCCCCCGTGAAAGCCCCATCTTTAGAGACAAGGGGACAGATCTCCCGTGCAGAATGCTTTGGAAGGCATTGGCGCCTTGCTATATCCGTTATTCATCCACCGCCTTGCTGTTGAAAAAACCTTCCGATGTAACCATCTAGTCCACAGTCTGGAGCGTCTGAGGTCTGCCATTATCGGACTTTCTCGACATCAAAACTGTGTCTCACGAGTGTCAGCCGCCTCAATGTGATCTCAGATTGTCTCTCCCGCCGTCATGGGAGCTCTCAAGCAATGTTGAGTTGCTTGGACTGATGGAGAGGCCCACTCGCAGACGATCCTGTCGACCTACCAATGGAGAAATGGAACGCGGTCAGGAAACACGTTGTTCGTTGGCGGCGACTGAGCAACCAAACACCGGAGCGGACGGGGAGATGTGGGAAGTACTGAAGTCGACCAAGAAAGTCTCGGAAAGAAGCCGTTTCGTTCGCGTTGACCAGGAAGCCTTGGTCCGTTTTGCCGAAAGGCTATCCCAGGAGTCGATGGCGCTGCCAGGATGGGACACCCTCCACCATTTTTTCGATGGCAGCGAGAAGACCGTTATGTATTTCCTAGTATTAGACAGTGTTAACTTCTGTTTCTGGGCGCCGTCTGGCCTCCGTCGGTGGGAAGCGGAATGGGATTCCAGAAAACTTTCGGGTTACAATGGTCTTGCCTCAACGCTGAAGCAAGCGGTGGAATTAGGGATCCCAATCACTGAAGCGGATTATCTGGCAGAATTGACTCAGGGCCAACTGAGGCGGGTACTTGACGGCACTGGGGAGCTGCAACTGATGGCACAGCGGGTGCAGATTCTCAACGAGGTTGGGCATCTTCTGCTGCGGGAATACGGAGGAAGAGCTGCCGCCCTCGTGGAATCCGCCGAGGGATCAGCGGTAGGGCTGGTTCGGCTTTTGTCTGACAAATTGACATCTTTCCGGGATAGGGCCACGTATCTGGACGCCGAGGTCTTTTTCTACAAACGCGCTCAGGTTTTTGCCGCGGACTTGCATGGGGCTTTCGCGGGTAGAGCCTGGGGAAGTTTTGAGGATATCGATGAGCTGACCGCCTTTGCCGATTACAAGCTGCCTCAAGTGCTTCGTCATCTCGGGATCTTCGATTACGCTGAACCCCTGGCACAAAAGGTGGATCAAGAGATCTACCTTGAGGCAGGAGGACCTGAGGAAGTTGAAATCAGGGCCAACACCATTTGGGCGGTCGAGCTGATCCGGCAGGAGCTGGAACAGGGGGGAAAGGGATTGAGGGCCTTCGAGGTCGATTGGATCTTATGGAATCTAGGCCAACATGCAGACTTCAGGAAAAACCCTTATCATCGGACATTGACCATTTTTTACTGATGTTTTCATTCGAGCTGTTAGCAAAAGAAGGAGAGGCACGGGCCGGGAGACTGGTTACCCCTCATGGCCCCATCGAAACGCCGTCATTTGTCGCTGTGGGCACCCAAGCAACAGTGAAGGCTGTATCAACGGAGGATCTTCGTAAGATCGGAAACCAGGTGATTATTACCAATTCCTACCATCTACACCTCCAACCGGGCGAAGATCTAATAGAGAAGATGGGAGGGCTGCATCGATTCATGGGTTGGGAAGGGCCGCTGATGACCGACTCCGGCGGCTTTCAGATCTTTAGCCACGGCGCAGGCAAAGAACATGGAGTAGGAAAGATTGCTCCGATCTTCCCTGAGGAAAAAGATCGCGGACAACATCTCAACTCAAAAAAAGGAAAGCCATTAGTAAAAGTGGATGAGGAGGGTGTCGAATTTATCTCATATCTGGACGGCTCGCGACATTGGTTCACGCCTGAGGGCGTCATGGAGATAGGGCGGAAGCTTGGTGCGGACATCATCATGGTCCTTGACGAGTGTACCTCGCCACTCCACGATTACCACTACACCAAAGCAGCAATGGAGCGGACTCACCGCTGGGCAGTCCGCGCGTTAGTGGAATTCCAGCGTACCTGTGACAACAGTCAAGCGCTCTTAGGAATCGTTCAGGGTGGGGCGTACCGAGATTTGAGACAGGAAAGTGCCACGTTCATTGCAGACCAGGGCTTTGACGGCTATGCCATCGGTGGCTCCCTTGGCAGGTCTAAGGAGGAGATGCACCAGGTCCTGGAATGGACGCTCCCCATCCTACCACAAGACAAGCCACGGCATCTTCTCGGAATCGGTGAGATAGAAGATATCTTTGAAGTGGTGAAACGAGGGTTTGATCTGTTTGACTGCGTTGCACCAACGCGGATGGCCCGCACCGGAACGCTCTTTGCCAAAGAGGCGGAGCGGTTCAGGATACATATCCTTAATGCTCAATTTAGGGATGATCTTCAGCCGATTGATGAAGGATGCAATTGCTACACCTGTTCCAATTATTCCAGGGCTTATCTAAGACATCTATTTGTAGCCAAAGAACTTTTGGCCATACGCCTGGCGACCATTCACAATCTGTACTTCCTGGAATCATTGATGCGTCAGATACGCACCGCTATCAGAGAGGGAAGGCTTGCAACACTGAGCAGGGAGTGGCTATCTCTGGTTTGACCTAGCTGGAGACCGGCCCCCTCCGGGGTATTCGTGATCATTGAAAATATGGGGGAATAATGATCAGGCCCGGCCCACCTTTTTTAGAGACTCCTTGAACACGCGGTAGAATTCTTCATGCTCTGTCAGGGATCGCTTCAGGACCTTTTCAAGCTCATTTGCATCCTTCAGGTTGACTACCAGGTTTACACTCTTGTTAAAGGCCGTCATGTTATCGCCGGTACTAAGATCATTCCCCAGAAGGAGTACAAAGATATTCCGGCGGGTGTTCATGGGAAGGCGCTCCAGGTATTGCAGCACGTGGTTCGATTCAGGATTCCCTTCATAATTTTCATCCAGCACGACCAAGTCAAAGACGTGAAATCGCATATATTTTAGGGCATCCCGGGGCGAGGGTGCCTCCGTAACATGGTAGTCCATCCCCTTGAGGGCAGAATCTATCTTTTTTCTTACCCCCTCATCTTGTTCACAGATCAGGGCTGTTTCAACCCCTTCCTCTACAAAATCAAAGGGTTTTTCAGCAGCATCATATGCACCTGCGGCCACCTCATCAACAGCGGTCTTCGGGGTTGCGGCCGGTGCCTCCTCCTTGGGCCGGGTGTCGATCTCTATCTTGTTCTTGCATTTCGGGCACTTGAGGGAAACCACCCGGCCCGTGGGTAGCTTGTCATCCGCGATCTTAAATTTGGCCTTGCAGCTTTCACACAATATTTCCATTACAAAACCCCCTTTGTACTAGTTCAGCGCTCTGGTTACCGTCACAGCTGCCTTTATTTCGCTTTGCCCTTCTTCTCCTTCTCTCCGTAGCCTTTATCGACTTCCAACTCTTCAATATCTGTTGTTTTCTCTCCGCGGGCACTCTTTACCATATCAATACCTCGGCCTACCACCCCTTTGCGTGAGGCATAGGCCATGGCGGTTTCCTCGGTGATAAGACCCTTCTCAAAAATGCCTATGATGCATTTGTCAAAGGTCGTCATGCCAAAGGCCTCGCCAGCCTCAATAATCTCATAAAAGGTCTTCCCTTCGGACTCGCCGTGAAGGATCGTATCTGCCACCCTGAGGTTTGTCCCCATGATTTCATGAGCGGCCACGCGTCCCCCCCCTACCTTGGGAAGGAGCCTCTGGCAGACAATCCATCGGACGGTGTCAGCTAGTCGGATACGGATCTGATTCTCCTCTTCAATGCTGAACATACCAAGGATGCGATTAATAGTCTGGCCTGCATCAACTGTATGGAGCGTACTCATGACCAAGTGGCCGGTTTCGGCAGCACTCAACCCGATTTCCACGGTCTCCCTGTCGCGCATCTCGCCCACGAGTATAACCTTCGGGGCCTGTCTGAGGGCAGCACGCAATCCACTGGCAAACTCGTCAAAGTCGGTCCCCATCTCCCGCTGATTGAATGTGGCCTTCTTGTGGGGATGCTGAAATTCCACAGGATCCTCCAGCGTTACCACGTGAACCGATTTTCGTTCATTGATTTCATTCAGGACGGCTGCAAGTGAGGTCGATTTACCACTCCCTGTTGCCCCGGTCACCAAGATGATGCCGTTTTTCTCACCCACCATCTTCGAGAAGGCCTCAGGCAGGCTCAGTTCCTTTAAGGTGGGGATTTTGGTTTCCAGTTTTCGCAAAACGACAGAATAATTGCCTCTCTGAGAGAAAATGTTCACCCGGAAACGGGCCTTGCCGGGAAGCTGATATGACATGTCGCACGAGCCTTCATTCAGGAGGATCTCGGACAGACGCCTGTCCTGATTGATCAGGTTCAAGGAAAAAATCTCGCTTTGAAATGGGGTCAGTTCATCAAAAGAAGGCTCCATGTCAACCTTGATCAAAGCGCCGTCGCTTTCTACCTGAAACGACTTGCCCACGGTTATGTTCAGATCGGAAACACTCTTGTGGGAATCAAGCATCTTGGTCAGAATGTGGTCTACCTCTTGTTTTCTCATGGTGTTTTTCTCCTGTAACGCGAATCTGAAAATCGTAGACTAAAACGGAATTACCAAACACCCGGTGCTACGCTTCAGTAAAATCAGTAGGGGGATTTTTCAACAGTGGCCGGAATTTGCTTTTGTCATTCGCCTTGGCATAGGCCTCATCTGCACTGATCCAACCCTTATTAACCAAATCGAAGATGGCATCGTCCAAGAGCTGCATCCCGTATTTCTTACCCGTTTGTACCATAGAGGGGATCTGATAGGTCTTGGATTCCCGGATAAGGTTGCGTACCGCAGGCGTCGCAATGAGGATCTCCAGGGCTGCGCAGCGCCCCTTCTTATCGATCCGCTTGAAAAGGACCTGGGCCACTATAGCCCTGATTCCGTCTGCCAGGGTGGATCGTATCTGCGCCTGCTGATCTGCGGGAAAGACCTCAATCACGCGGTCTACCGTCTTGTGAGCACTGGTGGTATGGAGTGTCCCAAAGACAAGGTGTCCGGTTGAGGCTGCCTCAACAGCCAGTGAGATGGTTTCAAGGTCTCGCATCTCACCCACCAGAATAATGTCCGGGTCTTCACGAAGGGCCCCGCGCAAGGCGGCTGAAAACGATTTGGTATGAGCGCCCACCTCTCTGTGATTCACGATACAGCCCTGGCTCTTGTGGACAAACTCAATGGGGTCTTCAACAGTAATAATGTGATCCTTTCGGGTCTTGTTCGCCTGGTCGATAATAGCCGCCAGTGTCGTGGATTTGCCACTCCCTGTGGGGCCGGTCACCAGAACCAGGCCTCGTGGCAGCGATGCCAGCTTGGATACTACAGATGGCAGACCCAACTGTTCAATCGTGAGAATATCGCTCGGAATCTCCCGAAAGACCGCGGCAATACCGTTGTTTTGCATAAAATAATTTGCCCGATAGCGCGCAAGGCCGGGAATCTCATAACCAAAATCGACATCCCCGGTCTCTTCAAACTTTTTGACCTTGTCTTCGGGTGTAATCTCATAAAGCATTGTTCTGAGGTCATCATCGTCGAGGACCTTGTACTTTACCCTCTCTATCTCACCGACAATCCGGAGCATAGGTGGTTGACCTGATACAAGGTGGAGGTCTGAAGCCCCTTGCTCATTCATCAATTTGAAGAATGCATCAATCTTCGCCATTAGATTTCCTCCCTTACGTTCCTTTGAGATATTTCAACTTTTCTTCGGATGTCTCCTCGGCTTCCATCGCCTCTGTGCTCATGTCCAGAAGTTTTCTGTGTGCCTCAAGGATCGTTTCGAGTTCGACTTCGAGTTGCATGCGCTGCCGTTTAAGCTCTGAGATATCATCGTGGAGCTGTGTAAGCCGGCTGTGAACCGTACTCAATATCTTTTCAGCCCTTATTTCCGCTTCAGCTACGATCAGTTCGGCCTCCTTTTCCGCATTGGCCCTCATATCATCGAGCCCCTTTTGTGCATTGACCATGCTGTCCTGGAAGGCCTTTTCCCGATCCCTATATTCCTCGATTTCCAGTTTCAGCCTTTCAAGCTCTCTTTGCTGACCTGTATTTTCTCGTATCAGGGCCTGGAATTCATCAGTTATACTTTCCAGGAAACTATCCACCTCGCGTACATCAAAGCCCCGGAAACGAATGCGAAACTGCTGTTGCTGAATGTCCGATGGGGTAATTTTCATAGACGCTTTCACCTCTTTTTAGTTGTTATAACAAACTTGCTGCCAATCTCATCAAGCTGTTTACCAGAAACGCCCGCAAAAATACGATGATCAACAACACGACTATAGGGGAAAAATCGATACCGGTGAACCCAAAAGGAAGCCATATACGAACCCGGTACAACACCGGTTCGGTAACATTATGGATAAACCGCACAATCGGGTTGTACGGATCAGGGCTCACCCAGGAAAGGACAGCCCGTGCAATCACGATCCACATATAAAAGATCAAAGCATAGTTCAAAACTGTGGCAAGCGCACTCAGAAAATATCCAATAATGAACATGACTTAACATTAACGGGCACAAAAAAACCGTTTTGTCCCTACGCCATACGGTACCCACCCTGCTTGCCTGCAGGAGGCTTCATAATGTGAGATTTAAACCCCTTATGATATATAACTATCCATAACTGCAACCCAAAAGTCAAGATATTTCATTGAAGCTCCCTGTCCGCCTCGGCGGACAGCGGGCGGACGGGGAATGCGCTCGATTTTGCGGTTTAAATCCGTTGACATTAATCTGGTGATGGCGTTAATTGAATTCATATGGTCGTGACTCTTTAGTTGTTTGAACTTACTGGTAAACATCATCGAAAAAATGCCCCCCTGCCCTCAAAGGTGGGATTCTGGCCTGAGGCAAGGCTTCC
>JAUWXJ010000140.1 GCA_030616425.1 Desulfobacterales bacterium
TCCCAGACGGGAGATGTGCTTCGGGTGGCCTTTGTTGCTGACGCCCGAACTTTCGATCCGGCCACAGTAACTCGAGACTATACCGGCTATGCTGTTATCGGGGGCATTTACGACTTTTTGGTCCAGTATGCCCGTGTCCCTAACCCTGATGGGACGGTAAGCGTTGACACCACCAAGGTGGAGCCCATGTTGGCTGAACGGTGGGAACATAATGCGGACATGTCGGAATGGACATTCTATCTAAGAAAAGGCGCCAGGTTCCACAGCGGACGGCCAGTCACCGCCCATGCCGTGAAATACACCTTTGCCCGGTATAGAAAGACGAAATCCGCAGCTAATACGGTCCTCTGGCTGGCAAAGGTCACGGAGGAAGGCATGGAAGTCATTGACGACTATACCATCAAATTTCGACTGACGGGTGCCAATCCTCTGCTCCTCGACTACATCCAGATGTTGAGTCTTGGCATTCAGGACCCTGAGGCGGTTGAGGCCCATGGGGGGGTTGTGCCCGGAAAACCTAACGAGTGGGTGGCCAAAAATGATGTGGGCTCTGGCCCTTTCAAGCTCGTATCCTGGAAGCCCGGCGTGGAAATCGTACTCGAGCGAAATGAAGATTACTGGGGCTCCAAGGCGAGATCCAAACGGGTGATTTTCAAGATCATCCCCGAGGAGTCCACCCGGGCGATGCTGCTGGAAAGAGGGAAGATAGACATCATGTGGTGGATTCTCTCAAAAGACTATGAAATGCTAAAAGGCAAGAAAAATCTAAAGGTAATTGGTCGCCCGACCATCAAGGCCAACTATGTGGATATGAATCGGAACAACCCCCCGTTTAACAATCCCCTGGTCAGAAAGGCCCTGGTCTATTCCTTCCCCTATAAGTCGGTGATCAACGATGTCCTGTACGGGAGGGCCATTCAGATGACAAGCCCGGCGTCAAAGGGCAGCCCCAGCCATACTGACGAGTATTTTATTTACAGACAAGATCTGGAGAAGGCAAAGGAGCTTTTGAAAGAGGCAGGGTATCCTGATGGGTTTTCATTTGCCTTTCTGCTGGGCGAAGGCCGGATAGCCAACAACAAGGAGGTGGCGGTCACATGGCAGGCGGAATTGAAGAAGGTAAATATCAAAATGGACATCCAGGTCCTTCCCCAAGCAGTCTTTCTGGAAAAGCTGAAGTCCAAAAAGGTTCCCATCTTCATGATCGCCTGGACCTCTTTCGTGACCGACCCCTGGTATCAATTCATGTTTTTGTTGGGATCGAAAAGCTTCTGTAACTACGCAGGGATCAAGGATGAACAACTGGACGAATGGATCAAGCAGGCCGTGCCAATGGCAAATAAAGAGGGTCGGTATGCCCTGGCAAAGAAAGTCCAGAAATACGTGACCGAGAATGATCTGTGGATCTATATGTTCCAACCCATTGCCGACACGGCCATGAGCAAAAATGTACATGGTTTCTGCCTTAACCCGGACGACCAGCTCCATATAAGAACCCTTTACGTAAAGAAATGACGGACGGCAGCAGGGGAGTATCCAGGTTAACTCCCCTGCCCGGCTGGTCGAGACGATCTCAATTCTTTTCCTGCGAATTGACTACATTTCATTGACACCCGGTTGCATTACTTAAATGGACTTATGGCGTTACTTACTGCGACGTATCCTTTTCTCCATTCCCATGGTTTTCGGGGCCCTGGTAGTCATGTTCATCGTGTCTCGTGTCTTGCCAGGAGATCCGGTGATGATGATTCTCGGGCCGGCTCACGCCTCACCTGAGAACATCGCAACCATGCGCGAGCTGATGGGGCTGGATCATTCCATCCCCGTTCAATTCATTCACTATATGGGACAGCTCCTGAAGGGAGACCTGGGATACTCCTATCACGCTGGCAGCCCGGTGAGCCAGGAATTGCTCAGGAGGTTTCCTGCAACCTTTGAACTCACCACATTCGCTTTTGTACTGATGGTCCTATGTAGCCTTCCCCTCGGAGTGGTTTCCGGCTATTACCGCAACAAAACCCCGGATAACGTGATTAGTGTTTTCACCGTGATGGGGCTTTCAATGCCCACCTTCTGGTTTGGCCTCCTCCTTATCTACATCTTCTTTTATAAATTAGGGCTTGCTCCCCCACCCATGGGACGTCTCTCACCGGATGTAGCCTTTCCACCGCGCGTTACTGGTCTGCTTCTGGTGGACACCTTGCTAAATGGGGATTTAAAGGCTTTTCTCAGCGCTTTTCACCAGCTTATCCTGCCCGGGGTTACCCTTGCGTTCTTTAACCTGGCGATCATTGTTCGAACCCTGAAGGCCGACCTGATTGAAACGCTGGAAGAGGATTATATTCGAACGGCCAGGGCCATGGGAATCGGTGTAAAGAAGGTTTTGCTCCGGCACGCCTTCAGAAATGCCCTGCTCCCAACCGTCACCATGATTGGCGCTATTTACGGCTCTCTGCTGGGTGGTGCCGTTTTGACTGAGGTGGTCTTTTCATGGCCAGGCGTGGGTATGTATGCAGTCCAATCTATCCGGTACCTGGATTATGCTGGCCTTCAGGGATTTATTATCTTTTATGTAATAATATTTGCATTGATAACCCTATTGGTAGATATTTCTTACAGATGGATCGATCCAAGGGTTCAACTGGATTGAAAGGGATGTGGAAGGCAAGAAATGGCACAACGCAACACAGATTCCCTCGGGTACAAATTTCAACTTTTCATGAAAAACAAGCTGGCCTTGGTGGGGCTGCTTATCCTGGTTTTGATCTCTATACTGGTCTTTTTCGGCCCATCCCTGTCCAGCTATGACGCCTTTTCCGTGGATTTTTCCGTCAAGCTCAGAGCCCCTTCATCGACGCACCTTTTTGGCACCGACAACTATGGTAGGGACTTGATGAGTCGAATCTTCAGTGGAGCCCGCTACACATTGTTGGCGGCCGTTGTATCCGTTGTGATAGGGCTGACTTTTGGGGCGCCGCTTGGATTGATTTCTGGATATTTTGGGCGGAAGGTAGACCTGATCATCATGCGCATCGTGGACATCCTTCTGGCCTTTCCCCCGTTGATTCTTGCCATGGCGATCGTCTCAGGCCTGGGGCCTTCTTTGGTTAATGCCGCTGTTGCTATCGGTATATCCTATATCCCCATTTTTGCAAGGATGGCTCGAAGCCGGGCCATCCACGTCAAGAGGATGGATTACGTCGAATCTGCCATAGCCCTGGGATCGTCGAGGGTTCGGATCATTCTGACAGATGTCCTTCCCAATTCCATGACCCCCTTGATCGTGCAGGCCACAGTCTACACCGGTTACGGAATCCTTTGGGTGGCGAGTCTGAGCTTTATCGGACTAGGGGCCAAGCTGCCGATACCGGAATGGGGGCTCATGATCGCGGAAGGCCGCAAATATATCATAAGCGGTGAGTGGTGGTTGACCGTTTTTCCTGGCCTTTTCATAATGCTGGGTGTGACTGGCTTCACACTGATCGGAGATGGCATCCGGGAGGTCACGAACCCCAAACTGCGCCTAAAGTAGGCAGGTGGACCCCTTCCGCGGCCTTACCAGAACTCGTGGTCTTGATTTTTTGGGCGAGAGCTTGTGTGGTGCCAGAGATCTTAGAAGGAAGGTTTATTGATTTGGCCAAAAGATGAGGGAATATGAAAGAGGTGCTCCTTGAGATTCGCAACCTTCAGACCCATTTCAAGACAGATGAAGGTGAGGCAAGAGCGGTCAATGGGGTGGACTTGAAAGTGCCAAAGGGAGAGACGCTTGGCTTGGTGGGGGAATCAGGTTGTGGTAAGAGCGTTACTGCGCTGTCGATAATGCGCCTCGTCCCTGAGCCGCCGGGCCGGATCATTGGAGGGGAAATCATTTTCGATGGCCAGGATATTCTCAAGCTGAGAGAAGCTGAGATGCGCCGCATGCGGGGAAATACCTTATCAATGATCTTCCAGGAACCCATGACTGCTATGAACCCGGTCTATCGGATCGGTTCACAGATGGCGGAGGTCATCCAGTTGCATCAAAAAGTAAGTAAAAAGGAGGCTATGGACCGAGCCCTGGACATGCTCCACAAGGTCGGTATCCCTGACCCGAAACAACGGCTAAGGGAATACCCTCATCAGATCAGCGGTGGCATGCGCCAGCGGGTCCTTATTGCCATGGCCTTGTCCAGCCACCCCAAGATGGTTATCGCCGACGAGCCAACCACAGCGCTGGACGTGACTATCCAAGCCCAGATCCTTGACTTGATGAACCAACTCAAGGAAGAGATGGGGACATCGAACCTGTTGATTACTCACGACTTGGGGGTGATCTTCGAAATGGCACAATGGGTGGCCGTTATGTACGCCGGAAAGATAGTTGAATACGCCGCGGTAAGTGATCTTTTTAGCCAGCCCTTACACCCTTACACCACCGGTTTGATGAATTCGATCCCCCAAATTGACCAGCCAGTACCCAAGGATAAGATGCTCAGGTCCATCCCCGGGATGGTGCCGAGTTTGTTTGATTTATTAGAGGGCTGCACGTTCCAGGACCGTTGTAATCATGTTTTTGACCGATGCCGGCGGGAAGAGCCGGGGCTTGCTGATTTGGGCTCGGGCCACATGGTGAGGTGTTGGCTTCATGGATAACAAACACTTGCTCATCGTCCAGGGGCTGAAAAAACATTTCGTCATCGAAGGCGGGTTTTTGCGTGGCAAGGCCGCGTGCCTTAGGGCGGTAGATGGGGTTGATCTAGAGGTTCGAAGGGGTGAGACTCTTGGTGTCGTCGGAGAATCAGGTTGCGGCAAGACGACCCTTGGACGATGTATCCTCCGTCTTGAAGAGCCGACCGAGGGGCGCGTATTCTTTGAAGGCCAGGACATCCTGACCTACGATCGACGTGAGCTGCGCGCCGTGAGGCGTAATATGCAGATCATCTTTCAAGACCCCTACTCTTCCCTGAACCCTCGCAAAAAGGTCGGTCGCATCATTGGTGAGGCCTTCACGGTCCACAAGATGCTTTCTAAAAAGGGGCGCCGGAACCGGGTACACGAATTGGCGAATCTGGTGGGGATCCGGCCCGAGCAGATCAATCGCTATCCACATGAGTTCTCGGGCGGCCAGCGACAGCGAATCTGCGTCGCTCGAGCTCTGGCACTGAATCCCAAGCTTATCATCGCCGATGAGCCTGTCTCTGCCCTTGACGTGTCTATCCAGGCCCAGACTCTAAACCTCTTAGTTGAGCTCCAGAGTCGCTTCGGTCTGACTTACATATTCATCTCCCATGACCTAAGCGTGGTACGGCACATCTGCGACCGGGTTGCAGTCATGTACCTGGGTCGGATTGTCGAATTGGCCGATCCGACAGAACTTTTCCTCCGACCTCTCCACCCTTACACCCAGGCCCTACTATCAGCCGTGCCTGTAATCGGTCCCCGCGACAAAGGTAAGCGCATCTACCTTAAAGGAGAGGTTCCAAGCCAGATCAACCCGCCCAGCGGTTGCTCCTTTCACCCACGGTGCATGAACAAGCATGATATATGTACACAGGAGATGCCGGCCATGAAGGAAGGCGGCCATGACCACTGGGTAGCGTGCTATTTTCCCGGAAAATAGAGGCCTCGTTCAAAAGGTGTGGTGTTATGAGTAAAAATCCGGGCCCGAAGGACCCGGCTTTGGTTATCCCCAGAGGGGATTTAGTGTACTGGAATTTCAATTGATCATGGAGTATTGGAGTAATGGAGTAATGGAAAAACCCAATGATTCCGTTTTTTGAAAAAGAAAATCTCTGATACGCTTTGAAAATTCAAATCACTTTTCTTTGTTTTTAAGATCAACACTCCAATGCTCCAGTACTCCAAGTGGTTGCATTCAGGCAGAGCCCTCTGTCTCTGACCTGGCCCTGAGGACCAGGTTTTCCATGTTAGAATAAACTATTATCCCACCTAGCAGCCATTTACGAATTTAACATCTATGCAGAGAGAGGAGAAGGCCATGGCAGATTCACGACCGAACATCATATTTATCATCACAGATCAACAACGCTACGACACGATTTCAGGCCTGGGGTTTCCCTATATGGATACGC
>JAUWXJ010000067.1 GCA_030616425.1 Desulfobacterales bacterium
TGTGTATATCCCGTCCAAAGAGCCGGCTCCAATGGGGTATCACGCTCCCCTTTGATGACAAGTATGTCACTTATGTCTGGTTCGATGCCCTTCTGAACTATGTCTCTGCCCTTGGATATCCAGACGGTAAGTTATTCAAAAAGTTCTGGCCCAGTGTCTACCACCTCATAGCCAAAGATATTCTTAAACCGCATGCCATTTACTGGCCGATTATCCTGAAAGCAGCAGGCATTCCACTGTATCGACACCTTCATGTCCACGGATATTGGAATATAGACGAAAGTAAGATGTCCAAGAGCCTCGGGAATGTGGTGGAACCGCTTGAACTCAAGAATCATTATGGCACAGACGCCTTTCGGTATTTCTTCATGCGTGAGATGGTTTTTGGCCTTGACTCTAATTTCAGCGAAGAGGCCTTAACTCGGCGTATTAATTCTGACCTGGCCAATGACCTTGGAAATCTCTTTAGTCGGAGCCTGACCATGGCCCACAAATATTTCAAAGGGATTGTACCAGATGGCGACATGGCTCCGGAAAGCAATCTGGAACTGGACGTAAAATCGGGTGCCTTTAAGGCAGTTCAAGAATATCAAAAAGCTATGGAAGGCTTTGCCTTCAACAAGGCCCTTGAGGCCGTCTGGCAGTTCATAAACCATATTAACAAATACATAGACAGAACTACCCCGTGGGAACTCGCCAAAAAAGAATCTCAGCGCGATCACTTGCAGATGGCGATTTATAATATCTTGGAAAGTCTTCGGGTCATTGCAGGGCTTCTTTATCCGTTCATGCCGAAGGCTGCCCAGGTTATGCAAGAACACCTGGGTATTACATGGGCAGCCCCTTTTCAAACATTTGAGGATCTCAGCGTTTGGGGAAAGACACAACCCGGGACAAAACTTTCAAAAACGATTGCACTGTTCCCGAGGATTGAGCAGGAGAAACTGAGACCCAAGGCCCTGGAGACAGCTCAGTGAAGCCTCCCCGCAAGGGCACTTACAGATTCGGCCCTATCGAGCCAGGAACGCCTCTCACGTAATCCAGCCCCAGAGAAACCCCTCCATGTAACCTCGTTCCTCCTCGCAATGGCACATCTATTGAAATTATCTATATTACTACTCGATATATATCGATATTAAATATTGGACTTTTTCGATTTTGCTAAATAGTATGAAAGGTTGCAGATGGCATCTGGCTTTTATTTTATCACGAAAGGAGAGATCTGATAGGGCAGATGAAAAACTTCTTGGGCACTCGGTGGGGTATCATCTCGGTAGGGGGGTTTATCGGTGTGCTTGCTCCTCTCCTCCAAAAGTTGGGTAACCCCGGCAATATGGGCGTGTGCGTGGCATGCTTTCAAAGGGACATAGCAGGTGCCCTCGGCCTGCATCGTGCAGCGGTGGTGCAGTACATGCGGCCTGAGATCATTGGATTTGTGCTCGGTTCGCTGATTGCAGCCTATGCCTTCAGGGAGTTCAGGCCGCGTGCGGGTTCTGCCCCGATTGTGCGCTTTGTACTGGGCGCCTTTGCCATGATCGGGGCCCTGGTCTTTCTGGGATGCCCCTGGCGTGCTATGTTACGTCTTTCTGCCGGCGACTGGAACGCTATCCTTGGTCTCCTCGGGCTTATCGGTGGCATCTGGGTAGGGACACTGTTTCTTAGAGGCGGCTATAGCCTGAGCCGAAGCGAGAAAACATACACATCTGGGGGCTGGCTTATGCCCCTGATCATGCTTGGGTTCCTTATACTCCTGTTTATGTTTCCGCAAATCAAGGGCGAGGCAAAAACTGGAGTTCTTTTTTACAGCACTAAGGGGCCAGGGGCCATGCATGCGCCCGTGGCGATCTCTCTGATTGTAGGTCTTGCCATCGGGTTCTTGGCGCAGCGTAGTCGATTCTGTACCATGGGGGCCATTCGAGACCTGATCTTGTTTCGCATACCCTATCTTTTCTACGGTGTGCTGGCGCTGATTGCCTTCGCTTTTCTGACCAACCTGATCGTGGGGCAGTTTCATCCAGGATTTGCAAAACAGCCGGTTGCCCATACCGTGCATCTGTGGAATTTCGGCGGAATGGTCCTGGCGGGCCTTGCCTTTTGCCTGGCCGGTGGCTGCCCTGGCCGACAGTTATTCCTGGCTGGCGAAGGTGACGGTGATGCAGCCATATTTGTACTTGGTATGATTGTTGGCGCAGCCTTCGCCCACAATTTCGGGCTGGCCAGCTCACCCAAAGGCGTAGGCCCGCACGGTATTGCCGCCATTATTATTGGTCTTCTGGTCTGCTCTTTTATTGGACTGACCATGAGACAAGGTAAAGTGAGCTAAAGTTAGACGTAATTATTAGCAATTCAGGAATTGAAGGAATTTTATCTGATTTTAGCTCGTTAATTCCTAAATTCCTTTAACTTTAGGCACTTTAGTTCATTTTAGGCACTCCATTCTTAACAAGGAAGCTACTATGCCTGAAATAGTCGATGCAAGCGGACTTTCCTGTCCCCAACCGGTCCTCATGACATCAGATAAAATGAAAGAACTCAAAAAAGGCGAAATCGAGGTTCTGGTGGACACGGACACCTCAAAGGAAAACGTGAGCCGTGCAGCCGAAAGTCAGGGCTGGGAAGTGGCCGAAGTTACCGAATCAGGCACAGGGTATAGGATCCTGATCAAGAAAGAATAGACAGAAATAAAAACCACCGTTCCATCATTCTCCGCCTCAGGCAGACGAAACGAAACGAAGTTGAATTCCTTTGGCTTTCAAGATCTTCAAACGCAGAAAAGTCACCACTCCCAAGGGAAAAAGCCCGGATCGCGGGTTTCTTTCCTTTCACAATACCAGCGAAGTCATCAAGGCTGAATCTCTTCTGAAAGAAAAGGGATGGGAGGTTCGCGTCATGGGGCCCCCGCCCGAGCTCAGGACCGGCTGCGACCTAGTCATTGAATTTCCCTTAGTTGAACAACTGAATATCTTGAGGGTACTAGAAGAGAACAGTATTACGCCAATGGAGGCAGTGCCTGTTGACAACCCTCTCCTCAAGCCGGTAGACTTGTTTCAAACTAGGGACTACGGCCGATATCTTATGGTTCGAGCGGCCAACATGAAACTCACTATAGACAAAGAGACGCTAAAAATTGTAAACATTTCAGGAGGCGGTTGCCCGGATGTGCCCTACCTGGGGGCAAGCCTTGTCGGAAAAGACATCCGACAGGCACCCCCTCCTAAAGAAGTTGGCCACACCCTTTGTGGGTACGCCCTGCAACTCGCCTATGAGGAAATGATGCGCCAATGCTCGCTCTAATCGGAACGATCCCCAAAAAAGACTTTCCGTTGGTTTCGGGAACCGCTGCACTCAATGGCAATTCGGTTTCAATGGACAGCCATTCAATACCGATTAATCGTGGAACTCCGGCCCTGGTTGCCGCTGCATCCATGGCCTGTGACGCACTTGGCCTGCCTGCCCCATTCTCCTTTCTTGTGGGAGATATCGGCTTAGGAGATGGCAGCAGAAAGCTGTATGAGCACCTGAAGGCCCATCTTCCCTCCATGGATGCCAGGGTCATCGCCTTTCATTATCTTCAGCCCGATGTGGACTGGCATAACCAGGTCTTGTGGGCACTGGAAGAAAAAGGCAATCTCCCAGTGCTCATTGCTGACGCGGGGTACATGTACGTGGCTAAGATGAGCGGATTTGCCGGAACCTATGATCTTTTTACCCCGGACATAGGAGAGCTTGCCTTTTTGGCAGATGAGCTGGCGCCCCACCCATTCTACACTCGTGGCTTTATCCTCCATGAAGAAGATAACGTCCCCAAGCTGGTGAAAATGGCCTTTGAAGGTAAAAACGCCGCCAGCACACTCTTGATAAAGGGTCCAAAAGATTATATATGTACCAAGGAGGGAATCGTGGCCACGGTTGATGTCCCCTGTGTGGAGGCCTTAGAGCCGATTGGAGGTACAGGCGATACTCTGAGCGGTGTGGTGGCAGCCCTGACTTATGGCGGCCATCCAATGGCAAAGGCGGCGACGATAGCTGCCAAGGTAAATCGCTTAGCGGGCAAGCTTGCCAATCCTACACCAGCTACACAGGTAGCTGAAATTATCAAAGAGATTCCAAAGGCCCTGGAGACGATCCTGGACGACGTGGAGTAGGCCCAAGCAAAAATATGCCTTACAACGCGGTACGCTCACGGATGAAAGTGAACCGAATGCGGATTGCGGGAATGTTTTCCATTCGGCCCGAGCTCATGGCCGAGGGCAAGCCGACAGGCGCAATTACACCACCCAATACTCCTACGCCTGCAGCCACTTTAGGCACTTTAGCCGTTCGGCCCAGAGGCTCACGACGGGCTCACTTTATCTCACTTTAGGCACTTACTTTCTATGCCAAAGGACAATTTTAACTTAACCGAAAAAGTCAGGGCCTCAGGCTGAGCAGCCAAACTGAGTCCAGGGGACCTGGAAGAGATAATGAGGGACCTGCCTGTCATCAGCCACCCCAAGCTCCTTGTGGGCATTGAGACTGCTGATGATGCAGGCGTTTACAAGCTCAGCCCAGAGGTGGCCCTGGTACAAACCCTTGATTTTCTCACGCCTATCGTTGATGACCCCTATCATTTTGGCCGCATTGCAGCAGCCAATGCACTGAGCGATGTCTATGCCATGGGAGGCACACCGCTGACGGCCATGAATATCGTCTGTTTCCCTGTCAACGATATGCCCAACGAGGTCTTAAAAGAGACTTTAAGAGGCGGCCTGGAAAAGCTTCACGAGTCAGGGGCTATTCTGGTGGGTGGACACAGCGTTGATGACAAAGAATTTAAGTACGGTCTCGCGGTAACGGGTCTGATCCATCCGGATAAGATTCTTACCAACGATGGTGCACAAGCCGGGGATAAAATTATCCTGACCAAACCGTTGGGCACTGGAATCATCGCCACGGCCATCAAAGGGAAACAAGCTAGCAAAAAGGCCTTGGACACCATGATCAAGGTCGCCTCGACCCTTAACAGCAAGGCCTCACAGATCATGCTAAAATACAAAGCCCATGCCTGCACGGACGTGACAGGCTTTGGCCTTGGGGGACACCTTTTGGAGATGGCCAGAGCTAGTAATGCAGAGATCGCCATACACGCCGAAAGGATTCCAATCATGCCCCAGGCCAAAGAATACGCTTTGACGGGCCTGATCCCGGCTGGCAGTCACGCGACCAAGCGTTTCTGTGAGAACATGACGGAGATTAACCCTAGGGTAGAAACCGTCCTCATTGACCTCATCTTTGATCCACAGACGTCGGGAGGGCTCGTTATCTCCGTCGTACCGGATCAGACCGATGCCTGCCTTAGAGAACTAAAAGACGAAGGTGTCCAGTCAGCAGCTATCATCGGTGAGGTGGTGGGTCCCCATCCAAAGGGGAAATTGCGAATAAACTACTCATAGGATTTAGACGCGCAGGGTGGCCTTGATCTTCAGGGGTTCAAGAAGCATATCCAAGGCATCTATAATACTTCGAACTACTATATCGGCATCATGAATGGCAGAACATGCGCACCCTTCTGCCTCCATTATGGCAATCCCTATCTTTGCTCTCCTTAACATCAAACGGTCATTATTCCCATTGCCAAGGGCAATAACTGTCTCTGGTCCCAGCCTCTTGACAAACTCCTCTTTTTGAATGTCTTCGCTACCCTCTTTCAGTTTTATTATCTTTACAGGGAGCCCTTTTAGCTCTGATGCTGCGGTTCCAAATGTATCAGCAGTCAAGACATAGATCTCCATAGAACCTGAAATTTGCCTTATGCGCTCAGAGGTCCCCTCGATCAGCCGCCCGCTTGCTGACAGAGTCCCTGTATAATCCGTAACCATATTCCTTAGCTCAATTGGCCCAAGGCCGGGTATGTCAATATTCACCCATTTCCCCCTTCTATAGCTTACGCATCATTAACTAGGAGACATTTTTTAAAACCATAACAATGAAATGATGTCAAAGAGAATTTCATGATAAAATCTTTTCTTTTTTTGTTTCTATCTTCCCATTCATTCTGGTTAGTCTTTCTTGGGTAACGGAAAGATCATTATTGGCCCGCAAAACAACTTCAGAGGCCTTTCTGATGCTGCTGGCTATTTCAGACAGACCCCGGGATTCCAGCCTTTCTGCCACCTTTAGATATTCACTTGTGTGTTCGCGATTGTGTCTGATCCAGTGACCGATCAGAATAACCAACCGCTCTTTTTCACTCCATGGCATAACAATCCCCCTGTCTTTCTCTATGAGCCCCAAAAAGGACATCAAGCTTTGTAGCCGTCTTGATGCGAGGATCAAGACGCCGAAAGAAAGAATCACCGCTGGCAAATTCTTCTAATTACCTGATTCCGCTATTCCTTTCTTCGACGGTTTGCAAAATATAAGGCCACACCCACAAGGCCGAAGATATAGCCTATACCACCTATTACCTCGGTCACCCTGGGACCACGATCGATGGAGTCGATCAGCATATTGACGATTGGTGCAAACTTCCTGTCCAGGGACTCATCGATGAGGTCCTGGACCTCCTGCCGCCTCAAGCTAACAACCACCGTGGGAACTGACAGCTCCCTGCTCGCTTTGACGTCTGTTGACAAACGAGCGGCTTCTTCGGTGGCGGCTTTCACTCCAACTTCAGCGGTGCTGTTCCTAGAGACATCGGCCACTGCCGTGATCTCCTCTGCCGATATCTTCCACTCTGCCATATGGCCCATGGAGGTCTTCAAGACAACCTTCAGGTTGGTCTTTTTTGGTACCTTGAAGGAAAACTCCCCTTTTTCATCGGTTTTACCCTCCAGAAGCTGGTTCCCTTCCTTGTCGTAAACCACCACGGTGGAATTTTTGACCCTCTTGCCTCCGCTAAACTTGCTCTGGGTATGAACTGTATCTCCCTCTACCCAGGCAAAGATCGTGACCTTGTGGGCCAATGCAGGCGCATTGAAAAACACGAGCCATAAGGCTGTAAATAGGAGCCAAACAAACCGGGGCCTACCCCTCACCATTCTGTGGGTACGATGACAATTTTGGCACATATGCTCCCTCCAATAATTCCGGTTTTACCCTCCTGAGAAACACGGCACAAGCAGCCGTCAGGATCCCCTCAATGACCATTACAGGTATATGGGCTGCAACGATCAGTTTGGCTGCAGGCAAAAAAGCTTCGCCTGTCAGGTACAGGGAAAATCCTACCAGCACACTGCCAAGAAAAACAGCGCAACAACCGCACGCAAATGCCGTGAGGCTGAACACAAGCCGCCTTGTGCCGGTTCTTATACCCCACTTAAACAGATAGCAGCATATCACGGCAGGAAGGGCCATGTTCAGGGTGTTCACACCAAGCGTTGTAATACCGCCAAACTGGAAAAGAAGGGCCTGGAGGGCCAGGCCGACCAAGATGGCAGGAAACGCCTTCCAGCCAAGCATCAAACCCAGCAGGCCATTAAGGATCAAGTGAACTGAAGCAGGGCCCACTGGTACATGGACCAGCGAGGCGACAAAAAAGGCCGCAGAGAGTATCCCTACGGATGGTATTTCTTCAGTCTCAAGTTTTCTCAAGCCTACAGCAACGCCTGCTGCTGTAAGGCCTGCACCTACTATGAGAACACCTGGGGATAGCACCCCTTCTGAGATATGCATGCTTGAACCACCCTGTTTTTTGCTATATTAACCCATAACCTTATCTTGTAACAGTTCGTGGGGAAAGTTGTTTTCTAAAAGCCTGCTGCTACCCTCAAATTGTACTCATTGACCGTTTCTTCAAAGGTGCTCCCTGCTGCTGCTTCCTGCTCAACCCTTCGGTATTCACCCATAATCGTGACATCTTCGAGTATTTCGTAATTAGCGCCAAAGGCGGTGACCACAGCTTTTGTGTAGTGGATAATGTAGCAGTCCTCTGTGGGCTCCCAGTAGGGCTGAGGCTCCATACAAAACACGTAAACACCAGGTCGCTTTATCCTGTAATTTGCGGTCCATGTCTGATGTCCCTTCGTCTTGGTGGGTTTGAGAGAGCCTAACAGGCCTGTCTCCTTACCATTGATCACCACGGCAAACCTGGCAGGCTTACCCAGTTCCATCCCAATGCCCTCAAAGGGATGCCAGAACATGAGATCCACCTTGATATTGGTGTTTTCCCCCTGCATCACCGTCTGGTCCGAGGGTATGACCATCCCGAAATGGGCCGAAGCCGGACCTGCCGTCATGAGGGCCAATACCAACAAAAAAACAAAGAACACGCCTTTTTTGAAGATCCCTGCAGCAAGCTGCAGGGAATCTTCGACTGTAAGGAAGTTTGCCATTTTTGGATTCGCTCGCATTCCCAGCAGTCCCGATAAATCGGGACGGGGAATGCGCTCGCTTTTGCAGTTCATGATGACCTCCTTTCTCGAACAAAAAAAGCCACGAGGGCTGCCATCTTCTGATGACCATTAACCTTCGTGGCTCGATTTTTTCTGTCTTAAATATTAAAAAGTGACCAGGAGCTTCAGCACCTGACTGTCAGCGTTTACGTAAATACTAAATCGTGTCCCCTTGTCAACAGATTTTTTTGCCTTCCTCACTTTTTGCGGAGTTATTGGACATTTCAATTAGCCCGAATTTCGGATCAAGAAACTAAAAGGAGCAATCAGAAACGATCATCGGTGAGGATGCTGAACCGCAAAAGCGAGCTCATTCCCCGTCCGCCCAGGCGGACTACAGGGATCTTCAATACTTGATCCTTGATAAAGGATATTGGATGATCTGCTAACAAATATTTCCAGTATCCAGCATCGAGTATCAATTTGTCGGTGCAAAGATTTTGTGAAACAAACACACACCTAGAACGAAAATTTTTCCTAAAATCAATAGTATGATATGAGTAGGGGTAATGGAAACAAATCCGAATAGATGCAAGCGGTGCGGCCAGTGCATGAGTGTGTGCCCTGTGTATCAGGCCACGTTTCGAGAAGCCGATGTGGCTCGGGGCAAGTTGGCCCTGCTGGATTGTGCAGAAGCAGGAGCCATGACGTACTCAGATCGTCTTAAAGAAATCCTTTCACGATGTCTCCTGTGTGGAGCGTGCGCTCAGGTTTGTGCAAGCAGTGTTGATACCACCCTCATGATCCAATCGGGTCGCCGGCAGCTCTTTGAGGCCGAAAAAGGGGGCAAGCCCCAGAGTGCTCTCCTCAGAAGTCTACGAGAAGGGGACTTGACCGCCAAGGTCCTTCTCAAGGGTGGTGCGCTTCTTCAGTCCCTGGTGTGTAAAAAAATTCCAGAGACAAGCGGCCTCCATCTTCGATTTCCCCTCTCCTTTTTTATCAAAAGGGATGCGGTCCCTCCCATTGCCTGGACCCCCTTCCTGAATGACTTCCGAGCCGAGCCCGCTGTAAAAGCAGACAGCCCGCGGATCGGTTTTTTTGTGGGGTGCGGTGCCAACTATCTCTTCCCTGGTACAGCATGGGCCCTTGTGCGCATCCTAAAACACCTTGGAGCCACCCTGGTGGTTCCGGAAGACCAGGTCTGCTGCGGGTTGCCTGCCTATGTCTCGGGTGATACTAAAACTGCCAGGAGATTAGCCGAACAGAACATCAAGGTGTTTGAGTCTCTGGAGCTGGATGCCATCTTGACCGTGTGTGCCTCGTGTGGATCCCATCTAAAGGCGCTTACCTCCCTCTTTGCCGACAACGCTTCATCCCGTGATGCCGCAGTCTCAATGACCCAAAAGCACGCCGACGCCATGACCTTTTTGCTGGATCAGCTTGGTCTTGAGGCACACCTCAAGGCCCTTGAGCCGGGTGGGACCCCGAATGGAACAGGGCCACTGCGGGCCGCCTATCATGATCCCTGCCATCTAAGGATTGGGCAGGGAATCACACAGTCCCCCAGGCGTCTCCTTGAGGCCACACCCGGAGTGCAACTGGTGGAAACTTCCCACCCGGACCGATGTTGTGGCCACGGAGGGGATTTTAACCTTTCACACTTCTCCCTGTCGATGAAGATCCTGGATCGGCGTATGGAGGACTTCGAGAAGGTAAAACCCGACGCAATTGTTACGGGTTGCACCGGGTGTCTTCTGCAGTTTTCAGAGGGAATAAGCCGACTCGGCCTGGCAGACAGGGTCGAGGTTTGCCACCCTCTTGTGCTGGTAGAAAAAGCTATTGCACCCTAACGGATTCCAGCTCAGGGTTAAAAAGAATAGTCTTTCTCATGATAAGGTCAACAGCTCGATCATCTCCTGGTGGATAAGACCATTTGTTGCTAGAATCTCTTTGTTGTCAATGCTGTAAGGCCCATCTGAGAAATCAGAGATGGTTGCTCCAGCCTCCTGGGCTATAATCATGCCTGCAGCTGTATCCCATGGGGCCAGATTCTGTTCCCAGAAACCGTCAAACCTGCCACATGCCACATAACACAAGTCCAAGGCCGCTGATCCCAGCCGGCGAACCCCCTGGGCAGCCATGAGACATCGCTCGAACCGCTGAATCATGGGATCGATCACGGACTGAAGGTTATAAGGAAAACCAGTGACAAGGAGACTCTCACTAACAGTCTTTGTGCTGGAGACATGAATCGGTCTGCTGTTCAGCGTAGCACCCTCACCTCGGATACCGCAGAAGAGTTCTCCAGAAACCGGATTCAGGATCAGGCCGAATACTATACCCCCTTCAAGAGCAAAGGCAATTGAGAGACTGAATTCAGGTAGGTGATGGGCGTAATTTGTGGTGCCGTCTAAGGGATCTATGATCCACTCATATGAATCTTTGCCGGTTGTTACGCCACTCTCCTCGGCAAGGATGGTGTGGTCCGGGAAAGCAGCCCGGATGA
>JAUWXJ010000136.1 GCA_030616425.1 Desulfobacterales bacterium
GACCACAACATGGGCCTTCAAATATCTGGGAGAATCAGGATTACAGGTCATGGTCTTCAATGTCATTTACTATAAATTTCTTCAAGCAGGGCTTCAACCTCGGCATACTTGGAATCATCAGGCGAAAGCTCCAAGAAACGCTTAAAATGAAAAACAGCCCGTTGGTTCTGCTTGAGATGTCTAAAATAGATGATCCCGAGGTTCAAATGGGCTGAGGTAAAATCTGAATTGTAGGACAAGGCTGAGTGATAAGCTTTTGCGGCCTCAGCATAGGCTTTATTCAACATAAGGATATTTCCGAGGTTATTATGAAAGGAGGAGACTCTAGGTTTAATGGTTATGGCCTTCCTGTAACTTTCTTCCGCCTCATCCAGATGGCCAACCCCCACCAGAGCGTTCCCCTTATTATAATAGGCCTCTGCAAATCGAGGCCTGAGTAACAGCACCCTGTCGTATAATCGAACGGCCTGGCTGTGGTCACCTCTGGCAAGATGGATATCCGCCAGATTCAAGTAAGCCTCCGCAAAATCGGGTCTCATCTCTATAGCACGCCTTAAGGATTCCTCAGCCCTTGCCAGTTGGCCCTGTGCATAATAGATCTCAGAGAGTTTGAAGAGTATATCCGGAAATAAAAGGTGTGGAAACAAATGCTTGGTCGAAAGGATCTTCTCATAGGCCCTTGCGGCCTCCTCCCGTGCCCCCACTTTTTCATATGCCCTTCCCAGATTGTAAAGCACGGTTGGAGACTCGGGTCTGATCCGGGAGGCCTTCCGGAAACTCTCCAGGGCCTCCTGATATCTCACTTGATCGAAATAGACGTTTCCCAGGTTATTGTACGCAATATAGTGATCCTTGCCTTCGCGCCATGGTTCTGGTGGAACAGCCAGCGCCCTTTGGTATACGGCAACAGCCTCATCCAGCTGTCCAGCCTCTCTCAGTGCCCTTCCGTAATTGATAAGGGGCCGCGACCTCTCCGGTGACTTTTGGCTCGCATCAGCCCACAGCGTGATGGGGGTTTGCCACACCTTATTTCGCCAATAGGTTAGTCCGGAAGCAAGCAAAAGGGCGGGAAGCAACACCAATACATAAGGTTTCCATCGGCCTTTCCACTTAGGCATGCCTGCCACTACAAAGCCCAGGCCCATCAGGGCTATATATGCCCGATGTTCTGCCACAAACTCGGGGTTTGGAACTATGCTGCTGGTGGGTGCAATCGTTAGAAAAAACCACAGGATACCAAAGGAGGCGAGCCTTGACCGCCTGAAAAGCCAGAGCCCAACACCAAAAAGGGTGCACAGGAAAAGGAATGAGGCAAGGACAGGCGCTTCAAACAGGTTTTCAGCAACCACAAAGGAGTGGTCGATATTTTGACCGATCGGCAAGACCATGAGCTTGAGGTAGGTCCCAGCAATCACCTTGAGCTGTGTGAGGAAGTAGCTTGAACGTGCCACCGTCGGTGCCCATGTTGTCAAGGTCTCAATGGATTGGAGAGTGGGGGCTGGGCCGCCAAGCGTACGGACAGCAGGAATGATGAGAACCGTGGCCAAGAGCGGCAGGAGGTACAAGGTTCGTTTCTTAAGAGCTACAAAGTCGGGTTTAAGAAAAAAGTATTCGGTCATCAGGATTGCAACAGGAAGCGTGATCGATACTTCCTTGGTCAGCATGGCAAAGACTGCCAGCAAGAATGCGACAATATACCAAAACATGTGGGCTGGTGCGAAAAACCGGCCTTTTTCCCTGATGATAATCCGAGCCCTCACAAAGCCTGCAAGCGAGCCGATGTAGAAGAACGCTGCCAGTGACGTATAGCGCTGGGTCACATACGTGACAGCCTGCGTGGCCAATGGGTGAACAAGAAACAAGGCACTTCCCAAAAGCGCGGGCCAGCATACCTGATACCAAGTGTCGGGGGCCGCATGCTGGTTCCTCTTTGGAGATGCAATGCTCTGCTTGTTGTCCGGCTTACCTTCAAACGCTCGGCTTGGACCTTGCATGGCAAATTGATGCAGCACCAGAGATAAGAAAATATAAAACAGGTAAGCTGTTCCAATGTGCACTAGAATGTTGAACACATGATAGCTGAGCACGCTTATACCAGTGAGCCAGTGATTGAATGCAAAGGAAAGCTCGGCAACTACGCGGGTTCCTCCGCCCGTGAGCGTGCATTTGTTCAGGACCTCCTCCAGGGAAAGCTTTGCAAAGACATGTTCGTCATCAAAGTGAAAGGAAGCATTAAAGGTATTGGAGTAGATCAAAAAACCCCAGACGACAAAGACCAAAAACACAGCCATATGCAATCGACGAGCGCTTATGTATCCGTTACGTGCCATAAGTTTGTCTACGAGCTGATCTTGTTTACTTTAGTGTCCGTCCACAAGCAACCCCCTCCCGTCTCTCCGGGCCGGAGGCAAAGGGAAGGGGATTTAAGGAATTTATGGGCAGGCTTCAGTTTAGACCGTGGTTGCCTATTGGTCAACGTTTTTGAGGTGTTAAGAGTTAAGAAAGGATTCGGTTGACCTCTTCCTGCATGCGCGCCAGGGCCTGGTCGGTGTGTGGCTGAACGTTCTTCAGCTCTGGATCCAGAGGATCAGCCGGATTGAAGTTTTGAAGGCTCAGGAGGGGAGCTGCCGTGAGGCTGGAAGGGGTTTCAGTCGAGAGTCCTCTGAGTTGTTCGGCCAAGCAATAGATATCGGATTCGGCGAGCATCGAGGGAGTCACTGTGCACCGAAGCACATAGGGAACCGTACCTGCCATCAGAACATCGATCGATTTCTTTATAATGCTGACCGGTACATAGACCCCCGCACACCTGGCATACACTGAGTCGTCCAGAGGCGCCTTCACGTCCATGGCCACACAGTCCACCAGATTTTCTGTGATCAGATAATGGAGTGTTTCAGGTTGGGTGCCGTTGGTATCAAGCTTTGTCTTGAAGCCGGCCTCGTGAACCCTTCTGAGCATGGCTGGCAACCCCCTGTGGATCGTGGGCTCACCACCCGTAATGCAAATCCCATCGACCCATTCTTTGAACCCATGAAGTCGATCCAGTATTGCTTCAAGAGAAAGTGTTTCAAGGGTATCGGGTCTCAGGACGAGCTGGTGGTTGTGACAATACGGGCACCTGAGGTTGCAATACGGCAGGAAAAGAACGGCACAGATCTGCCCCGGCCAGTCCAGGAGTGAGTTCTCGATAAAGCCTTTAATAGGAGGAGGTTGGTCATTGGCCATTTGGAGAGATCCTCTCACTCGCCCTCCCACCTGGGGGATTGCTTAAACTCACTGAGTGAATCGTTACTCAACCAATGACTAATGACGGGTGATTCTTTCGGCAAGATAGTTCTTGATTGCGTCTGTATCGGCAATAGCTGACAAATCGTTTAACACCAAGATCGGAAGGCTCTTTTCAGCAATCTCCACCAACTCATGCCAGGCCAGATGTGCCAGGGCATCCGGGTTGTCGGGCCCTAGTTCTTCTACTTCAACCCCAAGTGTCTTCAAGTCAAAGTCCTTTTGGATTTCCTGACACGCACTGCAAAGACTTTTCGTAAAAAGAGTCATAACTGTTACCTCCCGACCCGTCCGCCATCGCTACGCTCAGGCGTTAGCGGGCGGGTAAAATGTCCCTGGTTTCGATAGCGATCCTTAAGCTCACCCAGCTTTCCTCTGTTCCAGCTTGAAACCCTCGTGAAGTAGCCTGTAATCCGGGTGATTCCGTCCACATCCTCACTGCCGCACCAAGGGCAGGCCTCCCGAAGCCCCCGGCTTATCTTGCCGCACCCCTTGCAAGTGGTGAATTCTGGTGAAAAGGCGATCTGATCGTTTTTTGTACGTTGAAAAGTCTTCACCACAAAATTGGCCAACGATTCTGCCGGCGGCTTGGACTCGCCAAGCCACACATGGGTTAAGGCCCCTGCCTCGATGAGGGGATGAAAGCGCCCTTCAAGTTTTACCCGCTCAACAGGGTTCATTGATGCACCCACGTTGAAAAGCGTTGAATTCGTGTAGTAAATCTCCCCAGCGCTTTGATCTCCCTTTACCACTGAGGATGATTCCTTTGGAAAATACTTCAGGTCGAGCTTTGCAAAACGGTAGGCCGTGCTTTCTGCCGGGGTTTGTTCCAGCACAAAGCGCATGTTATACTTTCGGCTGCACTGGTCAGCCAGAAGTTTCATGTAGGCAATCACTTTCAGGCCGAACTTCATTGCCTCAGCAGACCCATGCATCTCTTCACCTGTGTGATACTGAATCAGCTCATTCATCCCTACCATGCCGATCAGATAGGTGCACCGATGCATTCTTAGATACGGTGAGCCATCCAGATTCATATTGAGGAGGCTCAGGGGCCCGGAGGACTTATGGGAAACAAGACGCGTGATAAACTCTCGTTTCTGCCGATGGGCTTTTATGGTTATCTCTATCAGTTCGCCGATCTTTGCAAAGAGCTGGGTATCGTCTCCTTTTGCCCGGTAGGCCAATCTGGGCAGATTTAAGGTCACATTCTGAAGTGCGCAATAGCGCATCTTCCATGGCTGCTTGGCATCCTCCAAGTCGGAGCGTTCCAACTTGAAGCTCAGGCGGCAGCACTCAGATATCTTTGCCGTCTCTCCCCGGTCAAAGACAAAGTAGGTATTTCCCTTGTCAGAGGCCACATCACAGATGTGGTTTAAAAAGGCCTGGTGGCCGGGCGTCTTAAAGAACTTCTCTGTGATGTGGACCAAGGGTTTGGGGAAGAAAAAGGGCCGACCTGCACCGTCACCCTTCTTATATACCTCAAAGAGCTTCCACACAAAGCGCTGGGCCTCTTTTTCGTACTCAGCGTATGTCTTGCCTGTGTAGGATCCACCGGGGCCGATGGCCGGCACATCTTCAAAGTGTTTTGGGACTTCCCAATAGAGGTTAACATCTGTAAAGATCGCCTGGCCTCCGCGCGCCACCGCCTGCTGCGAGAATTCAAAGATCATCATCTGGGCCAGTTGCTCCACGGCCCGATCGTCGAGTCCTTCCAAATATGGGGCAAAAAAGAGATTCACCGCATCCCAGCCAATGGCACCAGCAAAGTTGCCCTGCAAGGCTGCGGCAAATTTGACCATATGGGCGAGCAGGACCTCGGCATGTTTGGCCGGTTTTGCCATAGCTAAGGAATTGGGCAGGTTAAGGCCGAATTTTTTCAGATATTCCAGAGATTGCCCCGAACAGTAAGGCCGGTCAATAAAGCCCAGATCATGGAGATGAATGTCCCCGCGCATGTGGGCATCTCCAACCTCAGGTGAAAATACGTTCAACAGGCCATATTCCTTCTTGATGCTTTCGGCCAGTGTGAGGTTGGTAGCCTCTGGTCCATGGGGAACATTGGCATTCTCCTTGTTCGGTTGCACGATCATCTGTTCTACGTCGTACAGAGGAACCCCCAGACGCGTATGCATCCTCCGGGCCTGCTCCAGCCCCCGCTCAATGAGCTTGGCGTCTACCAGTTCCCTGATCAGCGGGGCGGTCACCATGGAGATACGGGAGACCAGAATCATCTCCTCCACTTCCAAGCTAATAGCCTCGGCTGTATCCTGGTCAACAAAGGTCTCACGGACCAGGGCGTCAACGATCTTCTGGCGGTCCCAGCTGTCAAGCACCTCTTCAGATCTGCGAACAAGGGTACCCAGGGCTATGTCTGTGACTTCGCGCGTGGGTTTTTCGGTGCCTGCTCGATCGCCAGAACCTTCATGACCAACATGAGAAAATTCCAACAGGTTACCCATTACATCTATCTCCAAAAGGTTTGGCCCACCCCCTCTGCTCATGACTGCTGGCCATGACGAGCGAAGGGTGATAGGCGATATATTGTAGACAAAATCTGTTTAAACCACAATATATTGTGCCTGTCAAGAAAAAAAACAACCAATTTTGGCTTGGTTCATGCTCAACTCGTAGCCGGAGTCGCCGGGTTATTATTGACAGGGGGGATAAAAAGGTAGTAAAAAAGCAGGGTTAGCCTGTGTGGAGAGCTGACGATGAATGCGTCCACCCCCTGGTAACCAACGATCCGGTTCTTCTCGGCGCTATCACCTGCGACCACTGTTGTTTAATTTGTGTTGATGTTACATCTATCGTTCTGGTTGCTGTCTGGTCCAACGGCTTGACGATCC
>JAUWXJ010000198.1 GCA_030616425.1 Desulfobacterales bacterium
TTTGCCTGAAAGGTCAGCACGACTTTTCAGCCTTTGAGGCCAGCCGAAGGCGGGGTAGCCCCCGATCTCATGCGGTTCGGACCGTCATAGATTTGAACCTGTCCGGACACGAAGTGAAGCTTGCGCCACACGAAGTGAAGCTTGCGCCAAAGGATGTGGATGGTTACGTTGTTTTCAGTATTGAGGCTAACGGGTTCCTGCGGCACATGGTACGAAATATTGTGGGAACCCTTGTTGACGTGGGCTTGGGGAAGATATCGCCAGAAGCATTTGAGAAGATTCTGATGTCAAGGGACCGCAAACAGGCTGGGATGACAGCTCCGGCTTACGGGCTGTTCCTAAGGGAAGTGAGGTACGGACCTACCTCTCCTTGACACGGGACTCCATTTTTCCTATGCTTGCTGAATACAAAAGGAAGTTTCTATAATAATTAATTTAAAATATCCCACCTAAAACAAGTGAACCATCAATCTTCCGAGAAACATTCAATTTTCAATCTGTTAATAACCAACGAACATACCATTATGGCCGTACTGGCTGCTATTGTGGGCCTGGCCGGTGGTTTTGGAGCAATAGGTTTTCGGTATCTTATAAGGTTTTTTCAGACAGTTGCCTATGGGTCTGGGGGCAATTTGCTTGAGCTGGCTCGGTTGACACCATGGTATTTCAGGATATGGATTCCCGCTCTTGGGGGGTTGGTGGTAGGTTCCCTTGTCTATTTTCTGGCCAGAGAGGCCAAGGGGCATGGTGTTCCAGAGGTCATGGAAGCTGTCACCCTAAGAAGTGGTATGATTAGAAAACGGGTCGTTTTTGTGAAGTGTGTGGTATCTGCCATCTGTATCGGCACCGGGGGTTCCGTTGGAAGGGAAGGACCGATTGTTCAAATTGGATCCGCTATTGGTTCGAGCATAGGCCAGGTGCTTAGGATTTCAGCTGAACGCATCAGGATCCTGGTGGGCTGCGGGGCTGCAGCCGGTATTGCGGCCACATTCAATGCCCCCATAGCCGGTTCCATGTTTGCCCTTGAGATCGTCCTTGGTGATTTTGGCATAGCCACATTTAGTCCCATTGTTATCTCCTCTGTTGCAGCCACGGCTGTTTCGCGCCATTTCCTCGGGGATGCCCCAGCATTTATTGTCCCTGCCTACCAACTGATCAGCGCCTGGGAACTCCCCCTGTATGTTGTCCTGGGTCTTTTCTGTGCCTTAGTTGCCGTGACTTTTACTACCGTACTTTATCGGACAGAGGACATCTTCGACGACCTAAAAATCCCCGAATATCTGAAGGCTGTGGTAGGGGGATTGATGCTCGGTATTATGGGACTTCTTTTCCCCCATATTTTGGGTGTAGGTTACCCTTCCATTGATCTGTGTCTCATTCAGAAGTTTTCTTGGTGGGTCATGTTCTTTCTAGTCGTATTTAAAATCCTATCCACATCCATTACCCTTGGTTCAGGAGGATCTGGCGGCATCTTTGCCCCTTCACTTTTCATGGGAGCCATGGCAGGAGGATTTTTCGGGACGGTGGTTCACCACTTTTTTCCTGGGGTGACAGCCTCTCCCGGGGCCTATAGTATTGTTGGTATGGGAGCAGTGGTGAGCGGGACCACTCATGGACCCATAAGCGCAATATTGATTCTCTTTGAGATGACGGGCGACTACAAGATTATCCTTCCCCTTATGATCGCCTGTATCATAAGCTCCGTGGCAAGCGGCCAGTTATTAAAGGACTCTATTTACACCTTAAAGCTGGCAAGGAGGGGAGTAAACATCAAGGCAGGAAAAGAGGTGAATGTTTTAAAGTCAATACCTGTCAAAGATGTCGTGAATCCTGAAGTAGAAACCATACCTGAGAATATGACCCTAGGAAGATTAGCTGAAAAAATATCCAAGAGTAAAGATAACAGCTTTCCTGTTGTGAATGACAAGGGTGATCTGACAGGTGTTCTCACATTTGTTGATTATCATGATGTGGTCTTTGATGAGAATATGAAGGATCTGGTGGTGGCCCAAGAGATCGCCACTACAAAGGTAGTTACAGTGTCACTTGATGACAATCTCTATGATGCTATGGAAAAAATCACCTTAAAGGATTTTTCTATTCTACCCGTTGTTTCCCCAAACAACCCATCCCAATTGATAGGAGTTTTGACCCGCAGGGATATCTTTAGCGCATATAACAAGGCCGTGATTAAAAAATCCATCTTTCCATGATTAGATTCTGAAGAGGAGGGAATAATGTCTTTGTCCGAAAGAATCAGCCGTATCAAGCCGTCGCCTACCTTGGCCATGAATGCAAAGGCCTTGTCTATGAGAGCGGCAGGTATTGACGTGATCAGCTTCGGGGTGGGTGAGCCCGATTTTGATACCCCAGAACATATTAGGGAAGAGGCCGTACGGGCCATGGAAGAGGGGTTTACGCGGTACACTGCCGTGGGGGGCATCCCTGAACTCAAAGATGCTATCATAGAAAAATTCCGGCGTGACAACAACCTCAATTACGAGCGTGATGAGGTGATGGTTTCCTGCGGAGGAAAACACGTTCTCTATAACCTGGCCCAGGCCTTATTAAACCCAGGCGATGAGGTGATAATCCCAGCCCCGTACTGGGTATCCTATCCACCGATTGTAATTCTTGCTGGTGCCGATCCTGTGATCGTTGGAACAGCAGAAACAGAGGATTTCAAGCTGTCGCCAGAGCTTTTGGACACAGCCATTACACCTCGAACAAAACTGTTGATTCTGAACAGCCCCTCCAACCCGACCGGTACTGTCTACACCCAATCGGAGTTAGAGGCCTTGGCCGAGGTGGTCCTAAAACATGATATTTGGGTTATTTCAGATGAAATATATGAAAAACTGATCTTTGACGATAGACCCTTCTACGGCATTGCCCAGGTAAGTGAGGAGGTAAAGTCCAGGACCTTTGTTATAAATGGGGTGTCCAAGACGTATGCCATGACGGGCTGGCGTATCGGATACGCAGCCGGAGCGCGGGAAATGATCGCAGGGATGACAAAAATCCAGAGTCAGAGCACATCAAATCCCAATTCCATAGCCCAGAAGGCTGCGGTTGCAGCCCTGAACGGACCACAAGATTCCATCCAGGCCATGATCGAAGCCTTTGACCAGCGCCGAAAACACCTCTTGCAGCGATTGAACGCTATGACAGGAGTACGTTGCAATGCCCCTGGCGGGGCCTTCTATGCATTTCCCAATTTCAGCTATTATTTCAATACCAAGGCCCAAGGAACATCCATAAATGGCTCCACTGAGCTTTGTGAGTACCTTTTAGACGAAGCCCGAGTGGCCCTGGTGCCAGGAATAGCCTTTGGTGATGACAACTTTATAAGGTTTTCGTATGCAACAGGTCTTGAGACGATAAACAAGGGGCTCGACAGGATAGAAGGTGCTCTCGGCAAGCTGGTTTAGTTATTTGTCACTGGTCATTTTGTCATTAGTCAGTGGTCAAATGATTATCATCCATAATTCTAATGACAAACGACAAATGACCACTGACTAATGACTAATCTTATCGAGCCCTTCTCTTGGATGCCTTGAGCGGATTGATCTTCGTATTCTTGACCTGAGCTTCCTTCGCAACATGGGTGGCAAAGTTGCAATCTCCATGTCTCCACTTGACCGAAGGATCTGGGCAGGCTGTGCAATACCAGCCAGAGGAAACCTCTGAAGAGCGACTACATCCATTGCATTCCTCCACGATCGGGTGACAACTCCCCCCATTAAATGAACAACCTTTCTTGGTCATAAAGACACACTCCGTATCTTTCTTTACAGTTGAACAGTCCATCGGAATCACCCCCTTTCTATCTGTGTTTGCTAATCTGGAGCAAAA
>JAUWXJ010000213.1 GCA_030616425.1 Desulfobacterales bacterium
AGGGAGGTTAAATCATGAAAGAATCTTTGGGTACCACAGGCCTGATACTTAATGAGCCGCTGCTTTGGGAAAAAGGGGGAAAGGGAAGATGTGGATTTTCCCTTCCCCGGCGTGACGTTGAATCGTCCCCTCTGGACGACAAACTGACCGGCCCAGGTCCTGACTTTCCAGATTTGAGCGAGGTTGACGTGGTGCGCCATTACACCAGGCTATCCCAGTGGAATTTTGGAGTGGATACCGGCATGTACCCGTTAGGTTCATGCACCATGAAATACAGTCCGAAGACCAATGAAAAACAGGCAAGCCTTCCGGGGTTTGCCGGGGCTCATCCCCTGCTTCCGGCCGATCTTTCCCAGGGGACGCTCAGGATGATGTTTGAACTTGAGCAATATCTTACCGAAATTACCGGTATGGACGCAACCACCCTTCAGCCCGCAGCAGGAGCCCACGGAGAGCTTACCGGAATGCTCCTTATTCACGCTTTTCACAAGAAGAAGGGAGCGCCGCGTTCAAAGATCATTGTTCCGGACACAGCACACGGTACAAACCCTGCCAGTGTGGCCCTCTGCGGCTACCGTCCTGTGCCTGTTAGCTCCAATGAACAGGGGATCCTCTCTGTGGAGGCGATTGCCGAGGTCATGGACGAAGACGCGGCCGGAATCATGGTAACCAACCCCAATACGCTCGGTCTTTTTGAAGAAAACACTAAAAAGATAGCCGAGATCGTCCACTCTAAAGGGGGGCTGGTTTATTGTGACGGTGCGAACCTGAATGCCGTCATGGGTGTTGTACAAATGGGGAAAATCGGGGTTGACGTGATCCATCTGAACCTCCATAAGACCTTTTCGACGCCCCATGGAGGAGGAGGGCCCGGTTCTGGGCCGGTGTGTGTCAAGAAGCATCTTGAACCATTTCTCCCTGTTCCCCGCGTGGTCGAGGAGAACGACAGATATATCCTTGCTGAAGATTATCCTGAATCTGTAGGCAAAGTTTCAGCGTTTCACGGATGTTTCGGAGTCATGATAAAGGCTTACAGCTATATTCGCAGCATGGGGCCGAAGAATCTGAAAAAAGCGAGCCAGCTTGCTGTCTTGAACGCAAACTATATCAAGGAAAGGTTAAAAGGAACACTGCATCTTCCCTTTGACAGACCGTGCATGCATGAGTGCGTTTTTTCCGACAAGAATCAAGCAGCGCAGAAAGTTACAACCCTGGATATGGCCAAGCGGCTTATGGATCATGGATTTCACCCGCCCACTGTTTATTTCCCGCTCGTCGTACACGGTGCGATCATGGTAGAGCCGACTGAAACAGAGTCCAAGGAGGAGATCGATCAATTTGTCGAAGCGTTCAAAGCGATTGTGAATGAGGCCACGGAAGCCCCAGACCTGCTGCATGATGCACCAAAACAATGCAAAGTAAGAAGGCTGGATGAAGTGACAGCGGCCCGGAAGCCATGCCTTGCGGGGTGATCGCACATCCAAATATCTTTAACAAGCTGATGCACAACCGATTAGACAATAGATGGCTTTGTATTGAGCTTCCTGCCACAGAGTACAGAGAGGCTTGGAATCTGCAGAGTCATCTTGTGGCTGCAAGAAAAGAGAGAATCATCGACACAAATGTTGTCTTGTTGTTGGAGCACCCTCCTGTTTTTACCCTGGGTCACAGGGGCGGGTCAGAGAACCTGACCGTCTCCGAGGATTTTCTGCAAAAAGCAGGGATTCCCGTGATCCAGGTGGAGCGTGGCGGCAGCATTACTTTTCACGGCCCCGGCCAGCTCGTTGTATATCCAATCATCAATCTGCAATCTGCCGGACTGAGAGTAGTCGATTATGTAGAAAATCTCGAAGAAGTCATGATTCGCACGGCTCTGGACTGGGGAATCAGGGCTGAAAGGAATCCCATCAACAGGGGGGTATGGGTCGGCAAAAATAAGCTGGGGAGTATCGGGATAGCTATTCGCAGAGGAATTTGCTTCCATGGTATGGCGTTCAACGTGAATATCTCACTCAAGCCCTTTGGCTGGATAAATCCCTGCGGTCTTCAGAATGTAGGGATGACCTCCATGGAACAGGAGCTTTCACGTAAAGTATCCATGAATCGAGTGCGCGAGGCCGTAAAATACCACCTTAAAGCGGTTTTCGGCGTTGAGCTTGTTATGAAAAGCCCCTCAGAGCTGCGATATATTTTAAGAAGTACAACACAGGAGAATAATTGAGGCCCCGATGATTCAACACCTCAAACCAAATACGCACACGCCAAAACCCCGCTGGTTAAAGCAGAGGCTTCGAACAGGGCCTAAATATGGAGAAGTTAAGGATAGGCTGAAGAAAAGCCGTCTTCACACAGTGTGCCAGGAAGCTAAATGCCCCAACCTCTGGGAGTGTTTTTCCCGTGGGACTTCAACGTTTCTGATTATGGGGTCCTATTGCACGCGCAAGTGCCGTTTCTGTGCGGTGCTACACGGACCGTTAGGCCCACCAGATCCTGGAGAACCATCGAGGGTTGCCGAAGCCGCACAAAGGATGGGATTGAGCTATGTGGTTATTACCTCAGTCACCCGGGACGATCTCCCTGACGGCGGGGCCAGTCTTTTTGCAGAAACAATTGAAGAGATCCGCAAAAGGATACCGAATGCGGTTGTGGAGGTCTTGATACCAGATTTTCAGGGGAATGCAGATGCGCTACACACGGTCTTGCAGGCTCATCCAGATGTCTTGAACCACAATCTTGAAACGGTTCCGCGTCTTTATCCTTTGGTTAGGCCAGAGGCTATATACTGTCGCTCACTCGAATTAATAAGGCGGTCTAAAGAATACAACCCCTCCATTCCCACCAAATCAGGCCTCATGCTCGGCCTGGGAGAATCTCCCGAAGAAGTCAAAAAGACGTTGCAGGACCTTCTTAATATAGGCTGCAGCATCCTGACGCTGGGTCAATATCTTCAGCCCTCAAGGGAACATTTACGAGTTGAACGCTTTGTTCATCCCGAAGAGTTTGATAGCTGGAAGGAGACCGCACTTGAAATGGGCTTTTCTGAGGTTGCCAGTGGACCGTTTGTGCGCAGTTCTTATCATGCAAAAGAGCTCTACCAGGCCCTTGAGGCATGACTCAACGGCGTTTACGTGGAATTTACCCTCCTGTTCAATCTCACAGTTTTTCTTTATGCTTTAGATATAAGAAAACCTCTTCGCCTTCCTTGATTAAACTGTAACCAGATCTGAAGTATTGATCTGGAAGGTCGTCAATCAACTTATACGCCAATGTGTGACCTTTTGTGAAAACGCTTGGTTCTACCAATTCATATCCACTACTTAACAACCAATCTTCTGGAACAAATTCATAGCCTTTTGAAAAA
>JAUWXJ010000199.1 GCA_030616425.1 Desulfobacterales bacterium
GTGTCCTTTCGGTAAGCGTGAACAAGCTGAAAAAGATTTTTCGAGGGCGGATGGAAGGCGAGGCTTCCCATGACGTGGCGATTTGTTGATAGATCGCCTGATGATATCGCACCCGGCGAACAGGGCCGGGTGCGATATGATTTAAAGGGATATGAGCTAAGGTGTCACGGGAGGAAGCATGGACTTATAGTTCCACGGCATCCAGTTTTGTGGATTTTTGAACACCTCAGAGGAATGCTTCTGCAGGGTTGTAAGATAATCAAAAGGATTGACATCAGCCAGATTGCAAGTGTGAATTAGGCTCATGAACATATCACCAATGTATGCGCCATGCTCTGTTTTATAGAACAGCGCATTTTTTCGATGAAGTATGGCCTTTTTGAGGGCCTGTTCACAAATGTTATTGTCTAAAGGCGCATTTGGCACTCGGAGAAAAAGTGTGAGTGGCTCCCAGTGGTTGAGCATATACGAAATGGCTTGCCCTAAGCCTGAGTTAGGTTCCACCTTCTTTTCGTTGAGTATCTCATTGAGCCAAATCTTCAGCTCTTCCATCAACGGCCCGCTTTCAGCCTGATGAAACACCAACCGTTGTTGTGGTGACATATTTTGAACTTTGGCAATCTCATCATTTTTGTAAACTTGGCCTAAAGTTTCTATCACATATCGGCATTCTTCTGGAAAGTTCCATGCCACGTCTACAAACTTGCGGCGGCCATGGGCCAGGCAGTTTGCCAATATGATCTCAAATTCTTTAGGGACATTTCGAGAAAGGGCATCACACATCTGTATGGGTGGGCTGAGACCCGACTGCCTTTGCTCAAGTAAATCTGCCATATTTTCACCGGCATGTTTCCGTCCGGTTAAGAACAACGCTATCTTCCGGCCGTTGATTGTGGATAGGATGCCGGTTGTAAACATTCCCTTTCTGGAGGACTCATCATTATCGTCACTTTTCATCAAGGCCAGGATTTTCATTGTGGTATCATCATTATAAATGACCTCTCCCTGGGCGGCCTGTCGAATAAGTTCCCTGTAAACAGGATGTATCCGGTCGGCCGTCTGTTCCACAATATCCCACTGGGTTGATGCAGCAAGGGGGATTCCAAGGCTGTCTTGAAGACCTTCCAAGCGGTTAAAGGGCAATCCGCTGCCATACTTCAAAAGGGCTATCATGCTTCCGGCAGTTTCATCATATTTTTCGGTCCCTGCTTTCTCGGGTAGTTCGGCCGTGAACACTTCCCCGCAAAGATTGCAACGCAGCTTTTGTAACTCGTAAACAGTTGCTTGAACAGGCGCTTTCCCTACGACCCGGACCACAACTCCCGGAAACTTCATCTCGTACACTTTTCCTTTCGGACAAAGTGGACAGGGATCTCCAGATTTCAGCCTTGAGCAAGTCATTGAAATTTTCTCAGCGCCGGTATAAGCGTCTGCGCCGTTTCGACCATGACCTTTTCGTTTTGTTGTCTTATCCGGCTTATTCTCATTATCCGTTTTTTCGGAGCTATCCTTTGATTTATCAGAAGAAGCTTCAGCACCCCAGGATTCCTTTTCATCCTTTTTATTATCTTTATCCGTCTCCTTAAGCACGTTTTTAGATTTCTCAGTGCTAGCTCCAAACAACATCCGTAACAGACGTCTGATAGATGAGGCCTTCTCATCTACTGCTTGACTCAGAACACGAATGGTTTCCGCCATCGCTTTTATGATCTCATAATCACCCTCTTTAAGTGATCCTGCCGCCACTCGCTCAAGCAAGGCATCCACCTCTTGGAGGTTCAGATCTATCCGTTTCGGCGCCTTCATCCCATACCCCCGGATAGCTGATCCCGAAAATCTTTTGACAAAGGGTAGCCCCAGACCGCCTTAATGGATCGATTGACTTTATTGGTTTGGTCATCTTTGCCTCGCCCGGTGGTATTGCCCAGATAGATCCAATTTGCAGCCCTATAACAGGTCCCCTTAAAACGCTGGGTATCGACAAAGGTCTCAAGAAAATATATGGGGTGATGATAAACTCTCTGCCAGTCTGCCGCAAGAACCTTAACCATCCTCCCTAGTATGTGAGATGCTAAGTGCGATACCTGGACCCAGGGCAGAAGAAGAAACCGACTATTGTAGGCAATAAGGGAAAGGTTGTTTTGGCGAATATCTTTCGACCAGCCGATAAACCTGTCTCGGCAACCGATGTGACGTGGCGCTGAAGACCATGACAGGCAGGCAATGGGTCTTTGTTGAGCAAAGACAATATATTTCAGATGTTCCCCCACAGGATGGCAGTAGCTCAAATAATGGTACTGCTCAATCAAGGCATTGAATAACTTCTCTAAGTGGGGTCTACGTCGAACCTGTCTGAATTCAAGGGGTTGAATCTTGCATAAGGTTGTAGATATAGGGGTTTGATCAATCTTGACTTTGACAGGCTTTTTGCGATTTAAGAGCGGATTGTTGGGTGTGCATCTCCTGGGAGGTAATTTGATATATCCGGCTCTATGGAGCTGAAGCAGCAATCCCCTACAGAGCATATCCCGAAGAGCCCCGTTGGGCTGGATCCAATTCCAGGCCTTGCAAAGCTTCTTAGATAAAGCCCAGCGACTATCATTCGGGTTTTCTGCGATTAATTTGTTGATAAACGCTATATCTGCGCTCGTTGCAACCCTACCTTGATATTTGATTTCCAAATCCATAAGCTCCCAATAGCATATGGATTTGCGGAATGCAAGTGAAATCGACCAAAAACTTTTAAAAAAAATTAGACCAATTACAATTTTATTCTGGCAGCTGGACTTTTTTCCATAAAGGCCCCACGCTTGCCTCACCTGGATTGCCGTTCCAGATCAACATTTGCAATTCATGAACTGCCAGAGTCTTTGAATTTTCATGACCTTTATCCGGCCACCAACGAAACCGCCCCTCAGACAATCGCTTTTGACACAGCCAGAATCCCTGCCCGTCATACATCAGTATCTTGATGGCTGTTGCCCTCTTATTGCGAAACAAAAAAATATATCCAGAAAACGGGTCCGATCTCAGAATATCCCGGCATACCCTGGCTAATCCATCAATCCCCTTGCGAAAGTCCACCGCTTCCACTGCCAAAAGAATCCGCATCTGCGGGGTGATTTGAATCATGATCCTTTACTCCAAAAGACCCTACACAGTTCCAATAGGTCAACTCCAGTCACACCCTTCAAATGCATTTTCATCTTTGACCCGCTCTTGTCCTCCATTTCCAAAATGCACTCTCCATGGAATATCGACCTGCCAAAATCAAGCTCCACAAAAGCAGGGCCAGAGTCGGCTCTTGGAGAAGAACCGCTATGTGAGACTTGAACACGATTCTTTAAAGCGGTATAATTTAGGCGTAACGCTTTGGATATTTGGAGGGTGGGATAATCTTCCGAAAGGCCTACCGCCGCTTCCCATAAAGCCTCGGGTATTGCTGTCCGCCTTTCTCTGGTCTTGCGCCAGTTCTCAAATTGATCCCGAACTTTCTCAAGGGTTGGTTTTAAGGTCGGTATCGGATCTCGTATCATCGGTTATCCTCCTTTCTATTTGTGGAGAACCGATGATACCTCTTTTTTCACCCTTTTTCATGCACGCTTACCGAAAGGACACTATTATTGTCATTGTTATACAACTTAACCACTCAACTAGTTTCTACTTAACAAAGTCTGTAGGACAGAACTCAAACGAATGTATTCATCTATAGTGAGGGTCTCAGCCCTTCTTTTTGGGTCAATGAGGCATTTTTTAAGGGCCTTTGCTATCATTCCCCTGGATACAGAAACCATTCCCCTTTCAAGGGAATTAAGGATTGTCTTCCTCCGGCAACTAAATGCTCCCTTGAC
>JAUWXJ010000226.1 GCA_030616425.1 Desulfobacterales bacterium
TTTGACGAGTCCATTTTGGCCATTTTTGCTAAAAGTTCTTAGCGAAGCGGAGCGTGAAAAAATTGTAACTGTTTGAGGGCGTTAGCCCGAGTTAGCGCATGGCTTCACTACGTGCTACAATTTTAGCGAAGCGAGCTTAGAGCTTTCGAAAATGGTTAAACCAAACGAGGAAAGGGGTTTTGAAATCAGTTCTAATGTCTTTCAGGCTACTTTTTTATATTAGCCGATAGCTATTAGTTCAGCCCACCCAGAAATATCCTAAATTCCCTCTCTCTTGACCGCCTCTTGGTCATAGAGGCTGGACCTTGGAGGGAGTGTTCGCATAAGGCCATATGGAATTCATTGCTGACCTTCATATCCATTCCTATCTTTCACGGGCTACCGCAAAAAATCTCAATTTTGAACACCTGAATCTGTGGGCCCAACTAAAGGGGATTACAGTTGTAGGCACTGGTGATTTTACCCACCCTCAGTGGTTTGCAGAGTTCTCCCAGAAGCTCGAACCAGCAGAAGACGGCCTCTTTAGGTTGAAGCCGGAACATGCAACACAAACAGCCCATATGGTGCCGGCCAGTTGCCAGTCCCCTGTACGATTCATCTTGAGCGCGGAAATTAGCAGTATTTACAAGAAGGACGGCAAGACGCGCAAGGTCCATAACGTGATCCTGGCGCCAACCGCCGAGGTGGCTGAAAAAATCAGCCAAAGGCTTGGCCGGATCGGCAACATCGCGTCTGATGGAAGGCCGATCCTGGGGCTTGATTCCAGGAAACTCCTTGAAATAGTCCTTGAAACCTCAGAAAACGCCTTCCTGATCCCCGCCCATATCTGGACCCCTTGGTTTTCGGTACTCGGTTCCAAATCAGGTTTCGACTCACTTGAGGAATGCTTTGAGGATCTCACACCAGAAATATTTGCCGTGGAGACAGGCCTCTCTTCTGACCCGGCCATGAACTGGCGGGTCTCGTCATTGGATGGCCTCACCCTTGTCTCCAATTCTGATGCCCATTCCCCGGCAAACCTTGGAAGGGAAGCAAATCTTTTTGACACAGAGCTTTCCTATTCTGCCATTAGAGATGCGCTGAAGTCCGGTAATCCGAAATATTTTCTTGGGACCCTTGAGTATTTTGCTGAGGAGGGAAAGTACCACTTTGACGGCCACCGGAAATGTGGCACCAGGCTCTCACCTGCGGAAACTAAGCAATACAAGGGCCTGTGCCCGGTCTGTGGCAGGCCAGTCACCATTGGGGTAACGTACCGGGTGGAAGAACTGGCCGACCGTAAGCCTGGCACAAAACCAAAGGGGGCTCATCCATTTACTAGCATTCTTCCCCTGACCGATATCTTATCAGAGATCCTTCAGGTCGGACCGAAAAGCAAAAAGGTGGCTGAGGCATACCGGTTGCTTATTGAAAGACTCGGCCCGGAATTCGAAATCCTCAGAAAGGCCCCTGTGGAGGCCCTTGAGCAGCACGGACCAGCGCTGTTCGCCGAGGCGATTAACAGAATGCGAAACAATCAGGTCCATATTGCGCCGGGTTATGATGGCGAGTTTGGCACTGTCTCGCTCTTTGATGAGCAGGAACGCAGCCAACTCTCAGGGCAAAAGAGTCTATTCAAGGTTCCGTCAAAAAGAAGGAAGAAGAACCGGGCGCAAATCAGACAATCTTCTTTGGCTTTTCGTCCCTCCCCTTCCCCTTCAAGCGAGAGGGGTGTTGTTAAGGGGGTCTTTGTGCAGGACGACCTAAACGAGGCCCAGCAGGAGGCGGTGCAACACGCCGGCGGGCCTCTCTTGATTGTTGCCGGCCCAGGAACCGGCAAGACCTTCACGCTTGCCCATCGCGTTGCCCACTTGCTCATAAAAGGGGGTGCCCGACCAGAACAGATACTTGCCGTGACCTTTACAAATAAGGCCGCCCAGGAGATGGCCAAGCGTTTGGCCAAGATTGTTGGCGACTCAAAGGTTCTAAAGAGGATCACGATCAAGACCTTTCATGCCCTGTGCCTTGACATCATCTGGGTTGAGGCCGATGCCCTAGGAACAAAGCATGCAGTATCTGTATTGAACGAAGGCGACAGGATCCGATTTGTGGGAACGGCCATCCACAGGGCGCACGACAAACTCGCTGTTTCAAGGCTCGACCCAAACCGAATTTCAGACCTCATTTCTAAAGTAAAACAGTTCTTGCTTTTGCCTGAGAACGATTTAGCCGGACCTGTGCCAGCACCCTTGTTGGACCACTTTCCCGCCATATATGGGGCATATCAGGGGATCCTTGACGAGAACCATCTCCTCGATTTTGATGACCTGATTTTTAAGACCGTCAGACTCTTTGAAACCGATCAGGCAATTTTAAAAAAGTATCAGCAAAGATTTCCCTTCATATCTGTGGACGAGTATCAGGACATCAATTATGCCCAATACCGCCTCATTCGACTCCTTGCGCCACAGGGTCACGACATCTGTGTAATAGGCGACCCGGATCAGGCAATATACGGATTCAGGGGGGCAGACGTTCGATATTTTCACAGTTTTTGCAAGGACTATCCTGGTGCAAAAACGATCCTGCTTGAGCAGAACTATCGCTCTGCAGAAACGATTCTACGGGCATCCGGACAGCTCATCAACATCGATGATGCAAAAAAAAGTGTCTGGTCAGGAATCCAGGGTGCCAAGGCCCTGACCGTGACCCGGCTCCCCACTGAAAGGGCAGAGGCCGAGTATATTGTCAAGACCATTGATCAGGAGGTTGGCGGAATCGCCCACTTCTCCATGGACAGCGGGCGCGTTGACCCGCTCGAAGAGAAAAAAGAACGGGGTTTTTCGGATTTTGTTGTGCTTTACCGTATCAAGGAACAGGGGAAAGCGATGGAGGAGGCCCTTTCACGATCCGGCATCCCGTTTCAAACGGTCGGGCATGAAAAACTGCAGGAGCGAAAGGGGATTAGGGAGCTGATTGCCTATCTGAAGGTGGGG
>JAUWXJ010000052.1 GCA_030616425.1 Desulfobacterales bacterium
GGTTTTTGACAGAGAACTCAGAAAAATGGAGATGGGTAGTTTCCCTGAAGGCGCAACTCGGGAGCGGAGGGTTTGTGATTTTGTTGCCAGTATCACAGACCGCTATGCCCTGAATCTTTATGAGGAGATTTTTTTCCCAACCCCGTTAGTTTGATCAAGGAAGCACTTATGGACGAACCGCGATTCATTCCCTATGAAGAAGCAAAAAAGATCGTGGCCGAAGTGGTAGAAATGGAGCATCCGCGCGAAGACGGGAAGCGTATCTTTAATGTCTACAATCACAGAGGGGAGTCAATCTGCTGGTTTGACGCTGAAGAGGTGGAGGCGGAGATTGAAGCTGAAGAGTTCGAAGATGTAAAGGAACACATTCTCCACTTAATACCTGACTGGGCCGTCTGATTGTTATTTCGTAATTTCTCGCTCGTGGCTCATTAGTCCATTAATACATATGAGGTTGCATTCTTTCTGGGAGGATTTTCTTCCGGATTCAGTCGCCCCGAGTCTTTATTCAATAACCCCCTTCGGCATGGGCTCTGAATATTCTCCACCCAGGATATAACCGCCGTCAAGGCGCAGCACGCTGCCGGTCATGAAGGGTGCATCCCGGACCACAAAGAGCACCGCCCTTGTCACATCTTCAATCGTGCCGAGTCGTCGAAGGAGTGTATGATCTATTATTTCATCGCGCTGCGATTCGGTCAGCAGACCCCATCCCCGGGTTTGAGGGCCATGGCGAGTCTCAAAAAATCCGAGCATGACTTCGTTGACCCTGACTTCTGGTGCAGCCTCTCGTGCCCAGGTCTCGGTAAAGGATGATACGGCTCTACTGGCTGCTGCATATCCGTCGTTAAAGACCCGCCCTGCTGGGCCACTTCTTCCAATGAGTCCTGCAATGGATGAGATATTAACCACCACGCCATCGCCAGAGGCCCTAAGGTGGGGTAGGGCCGAATTGTAAACCCACTGTTTTGCCCGGAGCGTTGTGGCCATCTCCAAGTCCCATTGATCACGAACATAAGCGCCATGCACCACCGGCCATCCTCCCCGCTCTATGTTGTTGATCAGGATATCAAGGCGACCGAACTTGGCTATCACCTTGTCAACAAGGGACGGGATCTTATCAGTGTCGAGCAGGTTTGTCTTAACAACGAGGTAGTCGGCACCTGTCTCTTCAAAGTCTTGCTTCATCTGCTCGAGAGATTCCTCCCAGTCGAAATAGTTCAACACTAACTTGACCCCTTCCCTGGCCAGGGCAAGTCCGATGCCTTCCCCAATACCCTTTATAGCACCCAGTACCAGTGCCACTTTTCCGTTCAGTTCCATCAAGACCCTCTTTCGTGATTGGTTGAGGAATCTCCAAACAGCCTGCCCTTGATCCATTCAATACCAAACCGCATTAAGGCCACGTCGTCTTGTTCCAGATCTTTAGATGAATGATCTTCAACAGGATGCGTCTTCCAAAGCCTTTTTTCAAAAACAAGGTCCCTGAATCCATCAAGATCGTAACAGGCCAAATAAAACAACTCGTTTTCTTTGTGAGTGAGCCCCTTTCTGTGACTTCGGTTTTTCAGAGATATGATGTCCATCAACAAATCATTCATTTCATCATAGAGGTCGACCGCCTGGCCTTGTTTCCACTCCCTGACTGTCCATTCCTTTGATTCCTCAAAACCGAGACAGTGCGGCTCCTTGATCAGGATGTAGAATTCCTCACAGGTACTTTGATTCGGCCTCCTTTGTATAATGCGAGCAAGTGGATAGATGCGGCAAGACCCGGGTCTATCCGGATAGACCGCACAGCCCACTTTGCTCACAAAGGGACAGCTCAGGTTTTTGTGCTTTAGCATCCCGAGGGTAACTACCGGCAGACCGGACCTTGGGCCTATGTGATGCGTGGTGTAGTGCTTCAGGAACTCTCCTGAGGAGAGTTTTAAGCTCTTCTTGAGACGGAGGATATCATACGGGGTCAGGAATTGATTTAGATCGCTGCAACAACGATTAAAACACTCGATACCCGGGTGGCAAGAGAATTGGAAGGTGTCATCTAAGGCAAGCTTCTGAAAATTCTCCATTTAAGACAGGACCTAGCTCCGCTTTGCCACGGACGTTGGGCTGATTAAACCTTTGTACTGTGGAACAATGGGTCGTTCGGACATTTATGAATAATGTGAAGCAGGCAACAACCTGATTTTCATATAACATTTCAGCAGGTGTAAAGTCAACCGGGCTGGCAGACCTTTGGGCTGCATGATCTGTAAGAGGGGCTTACCTGAAATGCCCTATGGTGGCTAAGTTTTTTGTAAAGCCGTGTTCAAAAAGGGCTTGACAAGATGGGAGTTTGATGGTAAAAGAGAGCCCTTTGTTCAGGAGTCTGTAATCCCGTGAATTTGTTTGTAAAATATCCAAAATTTCTTCATGTCAAGCAACGTTTTTTTAGATACTTTATCACCATCCCAGAGTACCTAAAATCCAGGGGGGTGTTTAACAACTGAGTGGCGGGGGTTTTTTTGCCCCGCAGGCGGGTGATCTTCCCCGTTCTTGGGGAAACGGATTTGTACAGTTAAACACATTGTGAAAGTAATAACATTGTACTGAGGGTCGATTTGTTATTTTCTGACGCATTGTAAAACAAAAAACATGAGACACGGGCTCAAGGCTTAGAGGAGCCGAGGAAGCTCATTCGAAAGGGGGGATGCGATAACTGGTGTTTGTTAAGCGGGAGATGTCGAGCCACATGAAGGCATCGTGTAGAAATCTCCCGGAGGTATTCAGGTATTAAAAAAATAAGTTCAGGAGGTAAATCAATGCCAAGTTTTGTAATTGACGAAAAATGTGATGGCTGCAAGGGCGGGGAAAAGACTGCCTGCATGTACATCTGTCCCAACGACCTGATGGTCCTGGAGCCAAACCTCATGAAGGCGTACAACCAGGAGCCTGATCAGTGCTGGGAGTGCTTTTCGTGCGTGAAGATCTGTCCTACCCAGGCGATTGAGGTGAGAGGCTATTCTGATTTTGTTCCTCTTGGCTCCAGTATTGTGCCGATGAGAGGCACCGAGGATGTCATGTGGACATGCAAGTTCAGAAACGGCCTTATCAAGCGCTTCAAGTTCCCCATCCGGACCACACCGGAAGGTGCGGCCAATGAGTACGCAGATCTGAAGGGTAAGGACCTTGACAGCGGTTTGCTCTCTACTGAGGAAGCCGACGGCAAGACACTCACCACGCCTCAGACTTAGGGGCCTGTCAGGAGACGTTTGATCAAGCAAAGAACTTATCATTAAGGAGGATACGGATATGGCATTACCGAATAAACCGACTGGAGAGCTTCTCGCGGTAAGAGATCCAGAGGTTGAAGAAAGAGAAGTTGATATTTTGATCGTAGGTGGTGGTATGGCCGCCTGTGGTTCCGCCTTTGAGGTCAAGAAATGGTCTGGTGACAAGACGGTACTTCTGGTTGACAAGGCCGCCATGGAGCGAAGCGGTGCGGTAGCCCAGGGGCTTTCGGCCATCAACACGTACATAGGCGAAAACCCCATTGAAGACTACGTCAAGATGGTCAGAAATGACCTCATGGGTATTACCCGGGATGACCTTGTCTATGATCTGGGCCGCCACGTGGACGACTCGGTCCATCTCTTTGAAGAGTGGGGCCTTCCTATCTGGAAAAAGAGCCCAGAGGGCAAGAGCATAGACGGCCAGAAAGGCCAGGAACTGGGCACCCTGAAGTCAGGGGCCGCGCCTGTGCGTACCGGCAAATGGCAGATCATGATCAATGGCGAGTCTTACAAGTGCATCGTGGCCGAGGCAGCCAAGAAGGCCATCGGTGAAGAGAACATCCTGGAGAGGGTTTTCATCATAAAGCTCCTTCTGGATGCCAACAAGGAGAATACCATTGCAGGCGCAATTGGCTTCAGCGTGCGCGAGAACAAGGTGTACGTCATTAAGTGCAAGGCGATGATGGTTGCCTGCGGCGGTGCAGTGAACATCTACATGCCTCGCTCACAGGGTGAGGGCAAGGGCCGTGCCTGGTATCCTGTATGGAACTCAGGCTCCACCTACACTATGGCCGCGCAGGTTGGTGCCGAGTTGACCATGTTTGAAAACCGGTTCACACCGGCCCGCTTCAAGGATGGCTATGGTCCTGTGGGTGCGTGGTTCCTGCTCTTCAAGGCAAAGACCCTCAATGCGCTGGGTGAAAACTTTGCAGCGAGTGATTTTGCAAAGAGCGAACTCGAAAAATATGCACCTTACGGGCTTGCTGCGGTCACCCCCACCTGTCTGAGGAACCACCTCATGCTGGCAGAGATGAAAGCAGGCCGCGGCCCGATCATCATGGACACCGTGTCCGCCTTGGCCACGCTCAGCGAGACCATGGATAAAAAAGAGATGAAGCACCTCGAATCCGAGGCGTGGGAGGACTTCCTTGACATGACGTGCGGCCAGGCCAACCTGTGGTGCGCGCAAAACTGCGAGCCTGAAAAGAAGAACTCAGAGGTCATGCCCACGGAGCCGTACCTGTTAGGTTCTCATTCCGGGTGCTGCGGTATATGGGTCAGCGGGCCCAACGAAGACTGGGTGCCTGATTCCTACAAGTGGGGTTACAACCGCATGACCACGGTAAACGGCCTCTTTACTTCCGGTGACGGTGTGGGTGCGTCTGGGCACAAGTTCTCCTCGGGCTCCCATGCCGAGGGCCGCATGGCCATCAAGGCCGCGTGTCAATATGTGCGCGACAACGCAGACTTTGCGCCTGCGCTCAAGGAGTCCACACAGGAGCTGGTCGACGAGTGCTACAAACCGGTCAGGCTGTTCCTTGACAACTACCAGTACACCACGGCGGTTGACATCAACCCCAATTACGTAAAGCCCGACGGCTTTGCCATGCGGTTGATGAAGGCGACCAATGAGTACGGCGGCGGCTGGATGACCTACTATCAGACCAGCGACAAGAACCTGGAGATCCTCCAGGATTTGTTTAAGGATATGCATGAGGATGCGGAGTTGCTCGGTGCAGGCGACCTGCATGAACTTATGCGGTGCTGGGAGATGAAACACCGGCTGTGGACCGTGGAGTCCCATTGCCGGCACATCTACTTCAGAAAGGAGTCCCGCTATCCGGGCTTCTACTACAAGTCAGACTTTCCGGGAACCGATGACGAGAATTGGTTCTGTTTTACCAATTCCAAGTATGATCCGGCAACCGGAGAGTGGGAAATGAAAAAGGTAGACTACATCAAGATCATCCCTGACTAGGAGTTACCATCCCCTATGATGGGATGAATGTCGTAAAACTCCAGGTGCCGCTTTTGCGGCACCTGGAGATTTTTTTAATCTTTATTCCATTTGCATGCTTCTCGCCAGTTCATGTGCATTTTTCGCAATTGATATAACAGTGACGGAGGAACAGGATGACAGAAGAACAAAGAGCTGAAGATAAAAAGGGCAGCATCCTTGTTGTGGGAGGGGGTATTAGCGGGCTGACGGCAACCCTTGAAGCCGCTGAAGTGGGCTATGAAGTTATTCTCGTGGAGCAGAATCCTTACCTGGGTGGCAGGGTTGCTCAGTTGAAGCACTACTTTCCCAAGCTATGTCCTCCGACGTGCGGCCTTGAGATCAATTTCAGAAGGATCAAGGATAATCCCTGGATTACATTCTACACGATGGCCGAGGTTGAGAACATCTCAGGGGGTCCGGGAAATTATGATGTGACCATCAAGATAAATCCTCGCTACGTGAACGAAAAGTGCACCTGTTGTGACGACTGCGCCAAGGCCTGCATCGCAAAGATTCCCAATGAATTCAATTTTGAGATGAATTCCACCAAAGGGGCCTATCTGCCCCATGAGATGGCCTTTCCAATGCGCTACATTATTTCTCCCAAGATTATCGGTACAGAGGATGCAAAACGTTGTGTGGAGGCTTGCAAGTACGACGCCATTGACCTGGAGATGCAGCCCCAGACGGTCAACCTCAAGGTCGGTGCCATCATCTGGGCAACGGGCTGGAAGCCCTATGATGCCTCCAAGATAGATAACCTCGGGTTTGAATACCGGAACGTTATTACAAACATGATGATGGAACGCCTTGCCGCGCCCAACGGCCCCACGAACGGAAGGGTTTCGCGTCCTTCGGATAACATGAGTGTTTCACGGATTGCCTTTGTCCAGTGCGCAGGTTCAAGAGACGAGAATCACCTGCCGTACTGTTCCTACATTTGTTGCATGGCATCGTTGAAACAGGCCACCTATGTGAGGGAACAGTACCCTGAGGCAAAGATTTATATATTCTATATTGACGTCAGGGCGCCTGGACAGCGTTACGAAAAATTTTACAAGAAGATTAAAGAGGACAAGAATATCTTCCTGATAAAGGGCAAAGTCGCCGAGGTTCAGGAAGACCCCAGCAGCAGGGATATCACGGTGGTGGCAGAAAATGCCGTAACCGGCGAAAAGATCCAGGAAACAGTTGACATGGCTGTGCTGGCCACAGGGATGGTTCCGAACACGGCGGACACCAAGTTGCCAGGTGGTGTAAAGTGCGACCCGGATGGCTTTGTGATCTCGGATCTTGCAGCAGGGGGAATGTTTGCCACCGGCTGTGCCGCGAAGCCCTTGGATGTGACCTCTTCCAATCAACATGCCACGGGTGTGGCCCTTAAGGCCATTCAAACTCTGGTGAGCAGCTAGGAGGTAATCAATGGAAATGGAGAAAAAGCTAGGCGTATATATTTGTGAAGGTTGCGGGCTCGGAGAGGCCCTTGATATAGAGAGACTGGAAAAAAAGGTTCCCCCGAAAATAAAGATCCGCAAGACCCATTCCATCGTGTGCTCCCCGGAAGGCGTTCAGCTCATCAAGGAAGACATAGCGAGCGAAGGGGTGAATACGGTCGTGATTGCTGCCTGTTCCCGGCGTGTGCTTTATGACGTCTTTGATTTTGGTCCGGTCATTGTAGAGAGGGTCAATCTGAGGGAAGGCGTGATCTGGAGCCACAAGCCTCAAGATCCGGATGCTGAAGAGCCGGACGAGCTGATTCAGGAGATGGCCGAAGACTATCTTCGTATGGGCCTGGCCGAGGCCGAGAGGATACTGCCGGCCGAACCTTACCAGCCAGAGGAGCCGATTGACAAGAGGATCATGGTGCTGGGCGGCGGTGTCACCGGGCTGAGTGCGGCCCTGGAGGTGGCCAAAGCCGGCTATGAGGCGACAGTTATTGAGAAGGGAGCTAAAGTCGGCGGGTTTGCGGCCAAGCTTCGCAAACAGACACCATCGTCCTACCCTTATGAGGACTTGCAGGAGCCCGTCATTGCACGAATCATCAAAGAGGCTCAAGCCCACCCCAAGATTGAAATTCGTACGGACATAGAGGTGGCCCGCATCGCCGGTTCCCCCGGGCTCTTTGATATCACGTTCAAGCCTACCGGCACCAAGAGTGCCTGGGATGTGATGTCTAAGGAAGAAGAAGAAGAAATACTGGCCAAAATGGCTGAAGCGGGTGAAGAAGCGGCTGCCAAAGGCGACGAGCCGACACCTGACTCCCCTGCCACTATTTTGGTAAAGAATCCGGATGCAGAGCGCTTTGGAGCTGTTATTCTGGCCACGGGTTGGAAGCCCTGGGAGCCCACGAAGGAGGCTGAACCAACTCCAGAGGCCGAGGGTGAAGAGTCCAAGGGGGAAGAGGTCAAAGAAGCTGAAGGCGAAGAGCCCAAAGAAGAAGAGCCTACCTATGATCATCTTGGGTTGGGAAAGTTTTCGGACGTAGTGACCAATGTGGCCTTTGAGGAAATGGCTGCCAAGGGAAAGGTCTTGAGACCATCGGATGGCAAACCCGCTGCCAGCGTGGCCTTTGTTCAATGTGGTGGTCAGGGAACAGATGAAGATTTCCCTTATGCATCGTCAGTCACGAGCATGGTCGCTTTGAAGCAGGCCAAATATGTCCGGGAGGACAACCCTGATGGCAAGGCCTACATCTTCTACCAGCACATGCGCACCCCTGGGCAACTCGAGTACTTCTACAAGAGCGCCCAGCAAGATGAAGGAATTTTTCTGACCAAGGCAGATGTGGTAGGTGTGACTGGAAATGGTGATGGTACCCTGGTAGTTGAGGCCAAGGACACCCTCCTTGGTGAAAACATCAAGGTGGGCGTGGACATGGTCGTGCTGGGTACCGGCATGGTGCCTATCACAAGGGACGAGCCGGTCTTAAACTTCGCCTATCGTCAGGGACGGGCTTTTCAGGATCTGGATCTCTTTGACGGGTATCCGGATTCGAATTTCATCTGCTTCCCGTATGAAACCCGAAGGACCGGTTTTTATGCGGCAGGCTGTGCGCGCAGGGCCATGAGCATTCAAGAATGTACAGAGGATGCGGCCGGTGCGGCCCTCAAAGCGATTCAGTGCATCGAATCTGTTTATCGAGGTGTATCCGTTCATCCCAGGTCAGGGGATATGACGCTCCCTGATTTCTTTTTCCAGAGGTGTACACAGTGCAAGCGATGCACCGAAGAATGTCCTTTTGGCGCCCTGGATGACGATGAAAAGGGAACACCGCTTCCCAACCCCACCAGGTGCAGAAGGTGCGGCACCTGTATGGGCGCCTGCCCGGAGCGTATCGTCAACTTTCCAGATTATAGCATTGACTCTATCGGATCTATGGTTAAGGCTATTGAGGTACCCGAAGAAGATGAGGAAAAGCCGAGGGTCCTTATAATGGCCTGCGAAAATGACGCCTATCCGGCCCTTGATATTGTTGGACTGAATCGTCTGACCTATTCGCCATATGTGAGGATCATCCCTGTCAGGTGCCTCGGTTCGGTCAATGTGGTCTGGATCAAGGATGCCCTCTCCAAAGGGCTTGACGGTATCCTGATGATTGGCTGCAAATTCGGGGATGACTATCAATGTCACTTTATCAAAGGAAGTGAGCTGGCCGATATCCGCATGGATAAGATCGGCGAGGCCTTGGTGAGCCTGGCCCTTGAAAAAGAGCGTGTGCAGCAGGTCCAGATCGCCATTGACGAATACGACAAGCTTCCGGGCATCATCAAAGAGTTCATGGCGACGATAGAAGAGGTTGGCCCCAACCCCTTTAAGGGATTTTAGAGTCTTAGAGTTTGTTGAGTTTGTTGAGTTCAGACCAACCATATTAACACAATAAACCCTGGCCCCCTTCGGTCTGAGCTCCCTTCGGGTCTGGTTCCACTGAGGTCACCACTCGAAGTGAGCCTCAGGGTCGAAGACAGGCCTGACTTATAGACATAACAGGCTGACCTGAGCACGTATAGCGCCAGGGCGGGCACAATGAACCCGATAAACACAATAAACCCGATAGACTTTGATGGTAATGGCATGAGGAGGTACGAAAATGGCAGATAGCTACTGGGTGGAACCGGACGTCAAGTTTGTCAAACAGCTCAAGACACTAGGGGGCGAGACACTAAAAAAGTGTTACCAGTGCGCCACGTGCTCGGTGGTGTGTCCTATTTCCCCGGACGAAAAACCATTCCCAAGAAAAGAGATGATCGCAGCCCAGTGGGGTTTGAAGGACAAACTCGTTGGGAATATGGACGTTTGGCTTTGCCACCACTGCAATGATTGCTCGACTTACTGTCCGAGGGGGGCAAGGCCCGGAGATGTGCTAAATGCCGTGAGGGCTTATAGTATTCAACAGTATGCATGGCCGAGATGGCTGGGCAGAATTGTGCCTGATGCGAGATTCTGGTGGCTGCTTCTTGCCATACCGGTGGCCATTTTTCTGTTTATCCTAGGGCTAACCGGACATTTACATATACCAGAGGGTGAGATTGAGTTTGCCGAGTTCTTCCCAACGCTGATCGTTGATATTATCTTTGTCCCCCTGGCGACCTTCTGGATCCCTCTGGTATTTGGTATCGGGATTTACAGGTTCATGACTGACATCCACAAGAATGCCGTTGCAGAGGGAAAAACAAAACGGAAGGACCTCAACATACCAGATTTTCTGAAAAGCGTGGCTTGTACCATCCCCACCATTCTGGGGCACAACAAGTTTTCCGACTGTACTGAAAATAAAGACAGGTATCTTGCTCACATCCTTGTCCTGTTTTCCTTTCTCGGGCTTTTTGTCGTTACGAACATCTTCTTTGTGGCCTTGTATATCCTCCAGGAACCCGGACCTTATCCCATATTCGATCCCATAGGCATAACCACTCCTATAAAGCTACTAGCGCTTGTCAGTGGCATCGCTCTTCTCATCGGATCGCTGTTAATGCTTTCGAACAGGCTCAAAGACAGAGGTGAGAATATCGGCAAGGGGAGCTACTTTGATTGGTCCCTGATCCTTGTGGTGCTCGGTCTTGCTGTCACGGGATTATTGTCCTGGTTCACGAGATTACTCCATTTATCACCCATTGCCTATTGGATCTATTTTGTTCATTTGGTATTTGTATTTTGTCTCTTTGCCTATTTGCCGTTTTCCAAGCTGGCCCATATGGTATATCGAACGCTGGCCATGGCCTACTCTCGATATGCTGAGAGGGAACCGTGTGAGTGAGGCATCGGCAGAACGCTTGGCCCATGAATAATGATAGGCCCCTTGAGTCCGCTCAGAAACGGGCCCAAGGGGTATTTTTTTGAAAAATGAAAAGGGAGAGACCGAGACAGTCTCTCCCTTTTTTTCATTCCCTTTTCCGAAGCGCCAAAGATCTTACGGGACTAATAGGTGCTCAGGAAGTCGTCCATCATGTCGACGCTCTGTTTTTCAATGACCTTATCAAATATCTTGTCCTTCACATCCTTCGGAAGGAGCTCAATACTCTTGGTTGTTGCGCTATCGAACTTTGCGGTCGGGAAAACCTTGAGTATCTTGTCCCTTTGCGCATCATCTGCATAAACCCTTATCACCTTCATACCGGCCAGCATCTCCTCACACATGTCGGCAAGATCGGCTTGTTGCAGCTTTTCATATCTTTCTTCATTGACCCAGATATTGATGGGATATTTCTCAGCCATAATGTCACCTCCTCTTATGCGCTCATTGGCAGAATCGAGAACACAGGGATTCTCTTTTCGAGATAATTGTCTGTCACAAAGGGAGAACCAAAGCCATATTTCTCGGCACATTCCATGACTAGGTCAAAGACCTCCGGTCTGAATATCAGACGCGGCGGCTTGACGCCATCCTGTACAATACTCCGGATGAGAGTCCCGCTGAACTTCTGCTGCTCGTCCTGGTGATCGCACAGCCCCTCGGATGTGATCTCTCCGCAATGGGGACAATACAGCCAGTTCATGGAGTATACAGGCGTGAGGGCCAGGTCGTCCTGTACGCTGGCGAGCAAATTGTGTGCATCATAGGCTCCATAGTAGGTTCCGACGCCTGCGTGGTCCCTCCCAAACATATGATGGGTCAGACCCAGATTGGTCCTCAGCATGGAATGGAATATGGCTTCCTTGGGACCGGCGTAGCGCATATCCCAGAAGGTCAGAGAGGTCAAATGGTTGTGATCCCCAAAATAGCCTGACTTCCTCAACTCGTCCTGCGTTAAGATAATCGCCTCGTCAATGTAATCTCCTTTTCGCTTGGCCCCGATAATGGCGTTGACAAGGACGCCGACCAGGGGTTTTTCGATGGGCAATTCAGCATATGATTGGAACCACGCACCCTTCATGAGCCATTCATGCCCTGTATGAGGCACATTTCTGGTCTGATGGGCCACAATCCTCTCCCAGCCTTTTTCTTTGAATCTTTTTCTCATTTCCAGAGGTGTGATGAAGTACGGGTCATACGGGGGATTGATCTTGGGTCGATTGACCAGGGTGATCTTGCCGCCGACAAACTTGTCCTTGTACTGATAAGTCCTGGCGCAACCCGGATGCTTTTCTTCAGTGGTGCCGAGTACCGCCTGACACATCTCTTTTTTGTCGTATTCGAATATCTCTTCTACTTCAAGCGTGGCCATCGGGTTGTCTTGGTAAGTGAGAAGGACTGTATC
>JAUWXJ010000092.1 GCA_030616425.1 Desulfobacterales bacterium
GGGCAAATAAGATAGCCCCGATCAAGAATCCCCCGGCCACTACCATGTATCGTTTTGTGCCGCCTCCCAGGCGAACCAGTGTAGCAAGGGGTCAGCCGGCAATCAGCATGTAGCCAATTCCCTGAAGTACTCCACCCACTAGACTGTGCAACCCTGGGGCACCTCCCCAGCCGACATCCGCTCAGGTGGGACACGGCTCATAACCCCAGATATTCACGAGGCCAAAAACTCCAATACTCACCAGTACACCAACCAATTGGTAATACCGGCCCATCATGAAAATGTCGCTGAAAGCCCCTGGGATCGAGTAGTTGCTCCGCCTTACTACGATGGCTAGGGCCATTCCAACCAATAAGACCAGCACATTCCCTGCCATGTATATCTACCCTCCTACGATTTTCAATCCCATCCACATTCCTATAATTATCCCTCCTACTGCCACAAAACTGGCTACGTCTAATCCTGGGACTCCGGCCAGTAAATGTTTAATCACACACCCATTGGCCAGTAGCACCCCAAAGCCGATCAGCATGCCACCGCCAATATCGTACACGAGGTCTTCCTTTAGAATTTTTTGTTCATTAAAGCGTTTCTGGGTGAGTTGTCGTGACAGGAGAGCATCAACGAAAGAACCGAGGACAATCCCCAGTATCAAAAATCTCAGGATGGGAGGGATGCCAGACAACAGATAGTTGGTTGTCAGAATTGCTTTTTCGCCCCATGAAAGGGTGTTGGCAAGAAACCCCCCTATGGAAATGACCTCGGGTTTTCCAGTAGATGACCAAAAGGGAGATATAAAATAGAAGAGAAGCCCAAGCAGGCCAACCCCCAAACCACCAATGATCGGTTTAAACCATGGGCTGGATACCCAAGAACTCGTAGATCGGACATTATTCATACCTATTATCCCTCTTGCCACCCGGTTGTTCGGGGTGAACAGGGTGTTTCCCCATGGGTTGTCGATTTAGCTTTCAAGCTGCCCAGAGACCTATTTGAATATCTGCCTGTGAAGACTCAATACTACATCTACGATATCTCTATGCACGGCCTCTGCATCTCTGGAGGCGTCAATCACTCGAAAGCGTTCTAGTTCAGCCCGAGCTAACGCTAAATAACCTTGGCGAACCTTTTCATGAAAGGCAACGTCTTCTTTCTCAAAACGATCTTCAGACAGGTCTGACTGGCTATTGATACGCTGCCATGCCCTTTTCAGTCCTAAATCAACTGGGAGATCTAGGACCATGGTGAGATCCGGTTTGAGATTGCCGAGCACAAGGTGATGGATTTGCTCAATCAGTTTTAGGTCAAAGCCTCTTGCATATCCCTGATACACTGTGGTGGCGTCAAAGAATCGGTCTACCACGACTACCTTGTTGGCGGCCAGAGCGGGTTTGACTACTTCATGGACATGTTGTGCCCGGTCAGCCTCGTACAGGAGGAGCTCCGTCAAGGGAAGCATAGCGGTATGAGAGGCGTCCAATAGGATTGCGCGGATTTTCTTTCCGATCTCGGTAGCCCCTGGTTCACGAGTGAAGACGCAGTCATATCCCTTTGCCTGCAGTACAGGGACGAGAAGCTTTATTTGGGTGGTTTTTCCGGAACCCTCGATTCCTTCAAACGTGATGAACATGGATAGTGTCCGCACTCCGCATTCCTATGCCTTTCCCTTATAAAAGAAACGCTCGAAAACCTTGTGGTACGACGTCCATACAGCTTCCGGGTCCTCCGCATCCATGAAAGTGCGTACGGCCGTGACCTTGGCATCCAGCTCGTCCAAGTAGTATAGTATTAAGGCCTCAAGGGTCTTGGGTGGTTCTGGTGATCCAAAACCCCGTGTTCCGTGATGGCTCACGATCATATGCTTTAAGACAAGGGCCAGATCTTTTGGGAAGTCATCAATGGTAGCAATCTTTGCTTCGAGCAACTCAACCCCAATGACAATGTGATTGAGGAGTCGCCCCGCATCCGAATAGTCGATATGGGTATCATAGGAAAGCTCGTGGATCTTACCTATGTCGTGAAGGATTCCACCGGTGAGTAGGAGATCTTTGTCGATCCCCTTGTAATGGCCAGCTATCGCCTGGATGAGCATGGCAATGGAAAGGGTGTGCTCTATCAGTCCGCCAAGGTAGGCATGATGCATCTTCTTTCCCGCAGGGGCGGTCTTAAAGCGGTCCACAAAGGCCTTGTCTTCAAAAAAGGCGGCCAGGAGTCTTGACAGGTGTTTGTTTTCCACCATTTGGCCGATCTGGATCAATCGTTCCAGCATCTGGTCAACATCTCGCTCGGTGGCTGGTAGAAAATCCCGAGCATCTATCTCTGCCGGATCAAGCCGTTCAAGGTGTTGCACGACAAGTTGTAGCGTCTCCCTGTATTCATTCGCATTTCCCTTAACTCTAACAAAGTCTCCGGCCACAAAGGCTTTGCTGATGGCTTCAACGTTGTCCCACACTACTCCCTTTATGTTGCCACTACGATCCACAAGACCTATAGTGAGGTATGGATCTCCATCCTTTTTGTGGGCTAGCTGCTTTTCGCGGGCAACAAAGATATCATCTACTGTTTGCCCGGCCTTGATTGTATTGACAAAGGTTTTTTTCAAATATACTTCCGACCGGCTTGGACACATCTTAGAGGCTCTCTCCTTTGAATAAGCCTGCAAGCAACCTCATACTGTCAGGTTGTAATCTTAGTTAAGCTAATATCCCAGCTTTTGAGATCTTCTATGGCTTGATGGTCTGTCATATCGCATTGGACGGGCGTGATGGAAATGTAGTTTCTGGAAAGGACTAGTCCGTCTGTATCTTTATCCTGATCAAAAATCCGGGTTTCAACCCCTTGCCAGTAATAGGTTTGCTTTCTCGGATCGGTCCTTCTGTGAAAGGCTTCTTTCATACGGGACATTCCTTGTCTGGTTATACGAATCCCCTCAATTTCATCTAAAGGGCAGGCTGGAACATTCACGTTCAGGAACGTACCTGAGGGAAGACCGTTCTCCGTGATCCTGTCAATCAATATGCTGGTAAAATTTGCAGCCACGCCATATTCCCTGTCTGGATTCCGATTTTGTGAAACCGCTATGGCAGGGATTCCCAGAATGGCTGCTTCCTTTGCTGCTGACACGGTTCCAGAGTAGTTAAGATTAACACCTACGTTGGGTCCTGGGTTGATTCCTGCGACCACCACGTCAGGCCGAGCCTCCAGGATTTCAAGAACTGCAAATTTAACGCAGTCGGCTGGGGTTCCGCTGACTGCGTAACCCGAGCCACCGTTTGTCTGAATCCTGTTGACTCTCAATGGATGCAAGAGTGTAATACTGTGCCCCACGGCACTTCGTTCCATGTCAGGGGCAACCACTGTGGTTTTGTGTTCGCCAGACAATGCCTTTTCTAATGCCCAAAGGCCTTCAGCGTAGATGCCATCGTCATTGGTAAGGAGTATGTTCATGGCAATTCCCAGAGGTTAGATAGGTGATTATTGGTATATGAAAGGTCTATAAATTTGGCATTTGGTCTGCCTGAGGGCAGAACCCTATATCCGCATCCTCGACTTTTGCAACGTTAGGGTTGTTTCTGAGACGAAATGAGTTTTGAACGCTAATCTAATTGATATTGTATGATATTGCAAGCTTAAAGGGATGGTGAAAAGTCCCCTAGAATCCAACTCGCAAATAAGTGTTGATCTCAGATCTTTTCCTGAATATAGAAAGGAAATCATTATGATAGTCATGGCTCACACAAGCCGGGCCAAAGAGAACAGAAAGGGAATAGCCTAACCATGATATTAAAACAAGCCAAAGAGGTTCTTCAGATCGAGGCTGAGGGAATTTTGGGTGTCGTGGATCGCCTCGACAACAACTTTGTCAAGATGGTTGATCTCATTTACGCCTGCAAGGGACGGGTCATTGTGACGGGTATCGGAAAATCCGGGATTGTGGGGCGGAAGATCGTGGCAACCCTGAATAGTACCGGAACTCCCTCGCTTTTTCTTCATCCTGTTGAGGCAATGCACGGTGACTTAGGGATGGTCAGTGCAGACGACGTCGTGATTGCACTATCGGCCAGCGGGGAGACGGATGAACTGAACGTGCTAATACCCAGTATCAAGAGAATCGGATGCTTATTAATTGCGTTTACTGGACACATAGATTCTACCCTGGGCAGGCAGAGCGATATTGCAATCGACGTAGGTGTTGAGCGGGAGGCCTGCCCTCTGGGGCTTGCACCAACGGCAAGCACCACGGCTCTTTTGGCCGTGGGAGATGCACTGGCTGTTACGCTCATTGGTAAGCGCAAGTTTAAATCGAGTGACTTCAGGAAATTTCATCCAGGTGGAAGCTTGGGGCAGCGTCTTTCGATCAAGGTTCAGGAGATCATGCTCACAGGTAAGAAGGTCCCTGTAGTTTCCAAAGGGGAGACCATGCGCCACGCGATTCAAGAGATCGATCGCATGCAACTCGGGGCTGCACTGGTTGTCGAAAAAAACAACATCCTTGTCGGGATTATAACCGATGGGGACATACGACGATGCCTCGTGAGACAGGAGCGCATCTATGATCGACCCGTGGAAGAGGTGATGACGAACAACCCCAAGACCCTCGGCCCTGAGGGTCTAGCTTCGCAGGCCCTGGGTATTATGGAGAAGCACGAGATTACAGTCTTACCCATAGTGAACCCGGTCCGTAAGGTCCGTGGTATATTGCACCTTCATGATATTCTGGGAAAGGGTGCCTTCAGATTCAATGGCGTCTGATAAGAACAAACTCCCAAAGGGATTGATTTGTCCCTTGGTTACCCCGTTGAAGAGAGGAGACGCGCTGGATGTAGCCGTCCTTGCCCGGCTGATCGATCACGTGGCTCCAGTGGCCGATGCCTTGCTCCTTGGTGACGTTTTCTGGGGTGAGGGCTTATACCTGAGCACTGACACAAGGATAGAACTGGCGAGCGCTGTACTGGAGATTGTTCAGGGGAAAAGGCCGGTGTTTATTACTATTACATCAGATACGTCAAAGGTTACCCTTGAGCTGCTAGCCAGGATTGAGTCCTTTGTTGATCAATCAGATTATTCAGGAAGTCTCTTCTGGGTGGACTATCCTATCTATTACCGTAGCAACCGGGGGCTTCCCCAATTCTATGAGGCCGTGGCTCGCGATACAGCAGTTCCCGTTGTACTGGGCAACCATCCCGGGCTAATCCAGAGGCGCAGCAGGCGTATTAAGCACAAGAACATTAGAACTAGTGTCCTAAAAAAACTCTCGGAAAACGACCACATACAGGGTTTGATCTTCAGCGGTTCGTTAAAGCGGTCGATAAACTACCATAAGGCGGTTCGTCATCGTCGGGGCTTCGTGTTCTATGACGGGGATGAGGCAGCCTTTATGAGACAGCCAAGCTCAGGTGGTGTGGTGGCCGGGGGGTCAAACCTCCTTCCGGATGCCTGGCGTGAGATTACGGGGTCTTGTCTGAACCGGTACGATGTTCAACGGCAGTACGCTGACCATGTGAGCCAGATATGGGAAGCTGGTGTCATGGTTCAGGAATTTTATGACCTTTACGCAAAAAAAACAGTGGCTGTCCTAAAGCGGATGCTGCATGTTGCAGGGGTGCTTCCAAATGCCCAAACCGCCTCGGGTACTCCCCGTACGGACCGGGTTCAGAATCGGGCAGTTGAGGCCATTTGCAGAAAATATGATCTGGTATGAGGTTAATTAAAAATTATCGATTGTGAATTGATTAGGAAGGCAAATCGTCAATAGTCAAAGGTAACCTGACATGAAGAACAACGAACACCTTGACACGTCCATTATGACCCTTGGCCCGGCCAAGAGTCCCTCTCCTATTAAGACCCGAGAAAAAGAGGCCGGTACCAGATGCTTCATATCGGACCAGGAGCGTATCTTGGTGAACGTTGTTGAAAGTGATGTAATAAAGGCGGTCGAAGGGGGTAAGAAGCTTGTATCCTTTGAGCGGGCAGGCCCCAGGTCTGACATCTTTTTTGATCCGAGCAAGGTTCGCTGTGCCATAATGAGTTGTGGGGGGCTGTGTCCTGGGATAAACGACGTTATCCGTGCCATTGTATTGGCACTCAACTACAACTATGGCGTGCACAATATTTGTGGTATCCGATACGGACTTGAGGGCTTCATATCCTCATATGGCCATGAAATAGTGGACCTCACACCAGGCTACGTTACCAACATCCACGAGAGGGGTGGCACGGTTCTCGGCTCTTCGAGGGGCCCTCAGGAGATTGAAAACATTGTAGATGCCCTTGAGCGGATGAATGTGCGCCTCCTTTTTACCATTGGAGGGGACGGCACAATGGCCGCATCGGCCAAGACTGCCGATGAAATCAACAGGAGAGGATTAAAGATCGGTGTCATAGGCATACCAAAGACCATTGACAATGATATCTATCTGATAGACCGTTCTTTTGGGTTTGATACGGCAGTGGACGTTGCGGTTGGTATCATTAGCTCTGCCCATAATGAAGCGATCAGTGCCCCGAACGGAATAGGCCTGGTAAAGCTCATGGGGCGTCATTCAGGGTTCATCGCAGTCGCAGCTACCTTGGCGATGCCGGATGTGAACTTTTGCCTCATCCCAGAGTCGGATTTTGACCTGGAGGGCCCAAAGGGTCTTCTTGGGGCCTTAAAGGAGCGATTGATTCTCAGAAAACATGCCGTGATTGTTGTGGCCGAGGGGGCAGGGCAGAAGTTTTTTGACAACATTCACCAGCAATATGACGCCTCTGGAAACATCCGGCTTCACGATATCGGCCCCCACCTGAAAGATGAGATTATAACTTATTTCAAACAAGAGGGGATGCCGATCAACCTGAAATATATTGATCCCAGTTACACCATTCGCAGTGTTCCGGCCAATACCAACGATGGTCTCTTATGCGTTCTATTGGCCCGAAGTGCGGTGCATGCCGGCATGGCTGGAAAGACCAAAATGCTTGTGGGCCTGTGCAATAATCAGTTTGTTCACATCCCCATGGAGGCCACGGCCGGGAAGCGAAGACAGGTTGACTGCTGTGGGGACATGTGGATGAGTGTGTTGGAGGCCACAGGGCAGCCCCTTTTGAAGAATTGACGATTGACGAACCACGAATGATGAGTAACGAATAAGGAATGACGAATAACGAATGACAACTGACAGATGACTAGAAGCGGTTTCAAAACCCTTCTTCTCGTTTGTTTGCCCATTTTGGAAAGTTCTAAGTGTGCTCCGCTAAAATTGAAAAACTCGGGCTAATGCCCTCAAACAGTTCCAATTTTTACGCTTCGCTTCACCAAGAACTTTTAGCCAAAATGGTCAAAATGGACTCGCTAAATGGTTTTGAAACCAGTTCTAATGACTAGTGCAATGACATACGATCTAGTCCCTTCAAAGGAGATTTTCAGCCGGATTTCAAGGCTTCAGCACAGACTGGCAGAAACTGCCGTGGACACCGCCATCATCCTTGATGGGGTCAACATGTTTTATTACACCGGCACTATCCAAAACGGGGTCCTTTTTGTTCCTGCTGATGGAGGGCCCATCTTTTTCGTACGTCGGAGCCTTGAACGGGCAGAAAAAGAAAGTCCCCTTGAAGCCCTTGTGCAGCTTAAGAGTTTTTCCGAACTGCCGGACAGGTTGAAGGGGTACGGTTACCAGGTGGCCAGGATCGGAGTGGACAAGGGCACCATTCCGGTTTCGATCTTTGAGAAGTTGTCAAACGTTTTTCCCGAGACTCTATTTCAAGACATCAGCCTGAGTCTATCCATGATCCGGTCCGTCAAATCCGAGTACGAGATCAGCCTTATTCGAGAGGCGGGTAAAAGGCACAAAGCAATCTATGATCAGATACCTTCAATGCTCCGGGAGGGTATGACTGAATGGGAACTCGGATCAGCGATCCATGGCAACATGCTCAAGCTTGGTTACACAGGGATCGGGAGGGTCGCAACTTTCAATGCCGAGTTTTTTGCAGGTGTGATCAGTTTCGGGGATTCGGGGAATTATCCAACCGCTTCTATAGGCCCAGACGGTCTGGTGGGCCTCTGCCCGGCATTTCCCTTTCTTGGCGGGACGAGGAGGCTTAAAAAGGGTGAACCAGCCTTCATTGATACAGGATTTGCCTATCAGGGTTATTTTACGGATAAGACCAGAATATTTGCGTTTGGCCAGCCTTCCGAGGAGGCCGTGGATGCTCACAAGATCTGTATAGATATCCAGGAGGCGGTTCGGTGCCGCCTGAAACCGGGTGCAGTGCCATCTGAAATATTCACGGAGGTGTACCAGACCGAGGTGGTCCCACGAAGATTTGAGGAAAACTTCATGGGATTTGGGAGCAACCAGGTCTCATTCCTTGGTCATGGCATCGGGCTGGTTATTGATGAGTTTCCGGCTATTGCCCGAAAGATAGAGACTCCCCTTGAAGAAAACATGGTGATTGCAGTGGAGCCAAAAAAGGGTCTTGAAGGGATCGGGCTTGTAGGGGTGGAGAATACCTTTCTGGTTACGGAGCAGGGCGGCGAGAAGCTGACACCTGGTCCTGATGAGATAACGATCGTTTCATAAATAGTTCCGTCCCTTTCTCGGATGTGGCAATTACCCCGCCTCTTTTTTCCTTGTTTTCACGAGTGGCTCTGACGTGGTCCTCCGTCTGCCCCTTGCTTTTGCAACGTTAGGGTTTAGAGGAGGGTTCTTCTTGACTCTTAGGCCTTTTCTCACTATATTCGCACGCTTGTCCTTGTCCGTTTTGGAAGGTTATGCATGCGTATTTAGATACGTATAGGGGGTCAGTGATGATAGCAAAGGATAATGTCAGAACAATCGGAGTTCTTACAGGAGGAGGTGACGTCCCGGGCCTGAATCCGTGTATCAAGGCGATCGTTTCCCGGGCGATTGACGAGGGGGT
>JAUWXJ010000131.1 GCA_030616425.1 Desulfobacterales bacterium
TTGTTCTAGAATCGCGTAGTTTGCCTGCTGCCAATCGATGTCTGACAAGGGATCAGGCCCTACACGAGGCCCCTTGCTGAAAAGCCCACAGCAAATCAGGTCAAGGAGGGTTTTCTCCTGATTTGTGGTCTGTTGAGAAAAAAAATATTTCATGATCCTCCTTGACCTGTTGTGGTCCAAGCAATCCTTTGCATGTGTAGTAGTGGTTTCAAAACCCTTTTCCTCGTTTGGTTTGACCATTTTCGAAAGTTCTAAGTTCGCTTCGCTAAAATTGGAGCACGTAGTGAAGCCATGCGCTAACTCTCCCGCTGTCGCGGGATCAAACAGTTCCAATTTTTACGCTTCGCTTCACTAAGAACTTTTAGCCAAAATGGTCAGAATGGGCTCGCTAAAGGGTTTTGAAACGGGCGCTAGCTATCAGAAATCAGGGCTGAATGTGTATGCTATCTTCATATCCGATTCAGGTAAGAAGTCAAGGATATGACTTCCACACAATATACAATTCCATATAATTCGCTATAAATGATATAAAATTAAATCAAAATGCATTTTTTTTAAATAAATGCTTGACAATATAGTCCTATTTATATAAAAAAATGCAAATGCCTATTATATTGATAAAAAACATCCAAAAATTATATCATATATAAATAAAGATAGGATAGAAGGGAGAAAGGAACCCGATCAGAAATGAAGCCTGCCGAGTTGATGACGATCAAAGACGCAAGTCAATATCTGGGGATTAAACCGCCCACCCTTTACAAGTACGTGAAGGCTAAGGTAATCCCCGCGTTTAAGATCGGAAATATGTGGCGCATCAAGAGGTCAGTCTTGGAAGATTGGTTGGAGCGTAAAGTCCGTCAATCAGAGACAGAGGCCTTGGAGCGGGAGACCGGCCAGGGTTATCTATTTAAGTAACCATCAGGGGGATATGTTATGTCAAGAAAGCCACTATCCCTGACAGTTGCTGCGTTATGTTTACTTGCAGCCTGCACAACGACACCTGATCAAAAGAAATCGTACCACCAGGTGATGTGGTCTCGGGAGTGCGGTCCAGCTGCTTCAGGACATTTCAGGAGTCTATCTGTAGCCGATTTCAACAATGACGGGAACCTGGACCTTGCAGCTGGTGTCTCCCTGCCCACGCCCGGCAGTATTTCAGTCTGGATGGGCGATGGCCGTGGGAACTGGCTCGAATACTGTTGGGTAGCGGTCAAGGGGGATATACGCTCCATTGCGGCAGGAGACATAGACAACGATGGATTAACTGATATCGTCTTTAGCAGTTGGGGCAACACCAACGGGGTTCGCGTCTACTTGAATAAGGGGGAAAACCGCTGGGATAAGGGTGAGCCTCCCACAATAAAAGGCCATTATGAAGGGGTAGTGCTCGTTGATGTGGATAAGGATGGACATCTGGATGTTGTTGCAGCCGACAGTACCTCTGACATAGAAGGAGGGGTTAAGGTTTGGATCAACGACGGCAAGGGGCATTGGCAAGAAGAGGTCGGTCCAATCCGTTCAGGAACATTCAGGGACGTGGTGGGGGCAGACCTTAACCATGATGGCTATCCAGATATAGCAGGTTCGGGCTGGGGACCCTATGGTGCGATTTCTGTCTGGCTGGGGAGCCGAACCACCAACTGGCAGGATGTGTTCAAAACGGAAAGAGGAGACTATTGGGGGATCGGGGCCGCAGACCTGAACCTTGATGGGAACCTAGATCTGGTGGCTTGTTGCTATCATGGCGGCCTTGAGATCTGGTACGGGGATGGTACCGGCCGCTTCACGAGGTCCGATGCCCTTGCAAGTGAAAAAGGGAGATTCTGGGACTTGGTCTTGAAGGACATGGACAGGGACGGGCGTGTTGACATCGTTGCCACCTCATTCGGGAATTCCGGAGTCAGACTATGGATGAACAAAGGGAGTGACAGGTGGGAGGCGGTTACTGGGTGGCTCCCGGAGCGATATACCTACTACCAGCCCGTCACAGGTGATTTCAATAGTGACGGGAAGCCAGACATAGCTGCCGCCCACTACTCAGAAGGGATACATGTATGGCTCCAGGGTGTGTCCGGTCCAAAGCCTCCAGGGGTGAAGGCTCCAGAGGAACCGAAAAAGAGAGCCGAGGAACCAGAAAAAGAGGTCGAGACAAGAGAAGAGGTTTTTACCGTATATTTTGATAGTGGTAAGGCAGACATCCGTATGGAGGCTGTTCCTGCGCTTGAAAATGCCGTGGAAATTCTCAAGGCGAACGAAGCTGCCACCGCGGTCTTAGAGGGATATGCAGATCTCAGGGGTATTCGTACCAAGAAGTTTCCAGACAACCGGGCTTTATCTGAAGCGCGGGCCCGGAGCACAAAACAGTATCTGCTTGATCGCGGTATTGCCGAGGAGAGGCTGACTACTAGGGCCTTTGGCAATGGCCATCCCGCGACAGAGAGCAAAACCGACAAAGAGCTTCAGCTCAACCGGCGTTTGGACATCAGGATAACCATTCCCGTTGTTCTGGAAAAGCCGGTGGCTGAGGCTATGAAGGTAAAGAGAGCGGCTCCGGATAGGGTACTCGAAAGCTTAAGGGGGGTAACAAAAAACCAGGTCTTTACCGAGGAAGCAGGCTTTCCAGAATACATAATAGGGGAAGGTGATAGCCTAGAGATTAGTCTCTGGGAGGGTATCCAGGAATTAAAGACTCGTGTTATGGTAAAACCAGCCGGCACCATCTCCTTTACTTATCTGAAGAATATCCAGGTGTCCGGGTTGACACCGAGTATGCTTGAGAGGCTAGTTATCGAGAAACTAAAAGGATTGGTTCGCGATCCACGCGTGGATGTCCGGGTAGTGGAGTATAGGAGTAAAAAGGCGTCGATCTTTGGTGAGGTTCAACCCCTTCAGAGACAGCCCACCGGTCCAGGCACCTATATACTTTATGGCAAAGAATATATACTTGACTTTCTGTCACGGGTAGGCGGGCCTACAAAGTCAGCTGACCTAAAGGAGGTGGAGGTCATCCGACAGGGGAGGACCTATGAGGTGAATCTAGATAAGGCCATGTTTGAGGCTGATCTTTCGCAAAACATTGTCTTGGATCATGGAGACGTGGTCTTTATTCCGTCTGTAAGGGATATTACAGCCAAGGTATACATATTTGGCGAGGTGCGAAAACCTGGCCTGATACCGTTTAGGGCAAAGCTCAATATCTTGGATGCGGTTGCCAGGGCCGGCGGTTTTACAGACTTTGCAGTGAGAAACAGCACTAAAGTAATCCGGGGCGACATTACCAGACCTGAGATACTCTCTTCGGACATGCAAAAGCTGATGGAAAAAGGGGACCCCACCCAGAACATTATCTTGGCAAACAACGATATCGTATTTGTTCCCAGGACGTTCATCGGAGATCTGAATCATTTCGTGCGTCAGATTCAACCCATCTGGACTATGCTGTTCTGGCCGGCAGCCATCCGTGACGCATACTTTGAGAAGACGACAAGTTTGCGCTTTGACATAGGCGCGGCTTATGGAGTTGACTAAAATTGGCCCAGTACGAGTTTGACATACGCGATTACTGGCGGATCATTAAGAAGAGGGCGGCGATTATTTTGCTGAGCACCATCCTGATTACTTGCTTCAGCTTTGTTTTTGCCAAACTCCGGGCGCCGGTACCTCTTTACATAACTAGTGCGAGAGTGAGGTTTGAGAAAAGTACTTCCATATCAGGCCTCTTTATAAAGGCGATCTCATGGAGTGCGTGGGATGACCTGGCCACCCAGATGAATGTGATTACAAGTTTTGATGTGATGGAGCGCGCGGCCAAAGAGTTGGGGATTATCGAGAGAGGAATCCCAGGTGAGAAGATAAAGAAATCTTCTCAACTCCTTCAGATAGTAAACTCTCTGGAGCGAAGTCTCCAGACAGAGCAGGTAGGCAATACCAACATTATCAGGATCATCGCACAATCGACTGATCCAAAGATGGCCCAGCGCATGGCCAATACAGCAGCACGTGCTTATAGAGAGCACAACATTCGCGAGATGAACCGGCGGTCGCTTGAGGCGACCAATTTCATAGAGAAACAGGTGAAGATTGTTGGTGACCGGCTGCGTGGAGCCGAAGAAAAGGTCAGAAGATTCCGACAGGAAAATAAAATCATATCATTTGGGACGCAGACCCTCACCTCGCTGAGTCAGGTCGTTTCCTCAGAGGCCGAATATGAATCTATTAAAACAATGATCAGACGCATCGGGGAAGAGATCAAATTAGCTGAGGCTGGAAAGTTGATATATACGAGTGAGGGACGAATACCTGCACCCTCTGCCGGTACAGGACGATTGGACAGAGAGGGGGCGTTTGGCCCTTCAGGGACAGAGTCTCAACAATATTACTCGTTTATCAAATCGGTTTCTCCCAGCGTCGCCCGATTGAGTAGGCAGATAGCTGATCTACAGGTTGCCAGAACGATTCTTCTTCTTAATTTAACCCCATCACATCCCAAGGTAAATGAGATTGATCTAAAGATAAGAGGGCTTCGCAGGCAGGTAATAGGGGAGCTAAGGGCTGAACTAAAGGACTTGAGGAACAAACAGCTAGAAATAGAGTCTAAACTTAGAGAAATTCGAGCCAAGAGCGGGCAAGTGCCTGAAGTTGCCCTTAACCTGGCAAGGCTCGAACGCGAAGTTCGGGTAAACACGGAGCTATACAGCCTCTTGCGTTCTAGGCACCAGGAAGCCCTGATTCAGTTATCAGAGCAGATCGAAGAGGTGTCGATCATTGCCCCAGCCCTCACCCCAACGGTTCCAATCAATCCGCCCCAGACCATTCCAAAGACGATAATCGGTTTTATCATCGGTGTGATTGTAGGGCTGGTGTTTGCCTTTACGACCGAAACGCTTGACACGTCCATAGGTACGATTGAGGACGTGGAAGAATATCTGAATGTACCAGTGGTCGGCATCATTCCTCACTTTGACGCAGAAGAGCTGAAGCGGCTTTTGTCCAAGAAAGAAGTCCCTATTACGCCGGGCCTTGAGGAGAGTTATACCGACCTGGTGACCCACTTCTATCCCAAGGCGGTCGTGTCAGAGGCATTTCGTTCCCTGAGGACCAACTTGGAGTTTCTCAGGTTTGAAAAGAAGGGCAAGGTATTCATCTTGACAAGTTCTTCCATACGAGAAGGAAAGACCTTAAATGTTATTAACTTGGCCATATCCCTGGCACAGTCAGGCCACAAGACCCTTCTTGTTGAAGGGGACTTGCGCCGGCCCACAATTCACATGAAATTCGGACTGGAACGTGAACCTGGACTGATCGACGTCATACTCGGAAGGAACAAGATTGATGAGGCCATTCGGACCGTGACCGATATCCTAATGGGAAAATTCTCCATGGACGATGTGATGCGGACCCCTGGTCTTGACAAGCTTAACATCCTCACAGCCGGGGCATCGCCGCCCAATCCTTCAGAGATCCTCGGCTCGCCCCAGATGCTTGAGTTGTTGAATACCCTGCGTGAGAGATATGACTACGTGATAGTCGATATGCCTCCTGTGCTCCCTGTGGCAGATGCCTCTATCATTGGACCAAAGGTGGACGGTGTTCTCTTGATATACCAGGTAGGGAAGGTGGCCCGCGGCGTCCTCAAACGCGCCAAGGTTCAGTTAGACAATGTGAAGGCTGAGGTATTTGGCGTTGTGCTCAATAACGTGAAGGCAGAGGTAAGCCCAGATTATTACAAATACCAAATGCGCTATTACTACGGTGAGCAAGCACCAAAAATCTCTAAGGTCAAGTCGTCAAAAGACTGGGTCTTGGGTGGTATCAGTAAGGTTCTTCACCTGGTAAAAAGGGAAGAAAAAAAAGCCGAACCCTCAGAAAAGCCGGATAAGAAGACCGAACCAGCGAAGAAAAAAGTCCGGGTGCGGCTAAAGGTCCTGATCCTTTTAATCGCTCTACTTCTCCTGATCCTGGCGCTCTTGATACAGTACGGGCTGTTCTCCTTTCCATTCGGTTTCAGGAAACAGATCGATACGACAAAGGTGAGAAAAGCGATACATGGCTTTGTGCAGGAAGCAGACCCAAACCAGGACAGGCCTGGGAATGAGCCAGCTCAAAGGAAAGATGCCCCTGCAGGCAAGGAATCTGAAACCCCGAATACACCTGAAGGTGGAAAGACTTCTGAGATGAGCCTTTTGGGCCTTTCCATGGTCCATGCCGCCTTATCCGAGGAGCAGCAGGCCTACTTTCCGTTCAGTATCTTGGTACCCGGAACAATGGATGAGCGTCAGATCCTGTTGGCCAAAAGGAAGGGGGCGTCAGTGAATCAAAAGGTCTTTGTTAACACCCTCACGACAGAAGCCGGTGGGACTAACTTCCGGGTCCTGATGGGTAAGTTTAGGACCGAACAAGAGGCAGAGGGCTTCCTGCACGCCCACCCTCACCTGTTGCCAGGTGCCACGGTCGAAAGAACTCCTTAC
>JAUWXJ010000219.1 GCA_030616425.1 Desulfobacterales bacterium
CGCATTGCTTCCTTCCCCTCAGGAGCTCTCACCCTGATTAGTGCCCAACATCTGGCCTTTGCTGGCCTGACCTGGGATGATGTACAAAGGGTAGAGTGTCCAGGCTATACTGTGGCGATCCGTATGGTCATGGAGGGGAAGATCGATTCCACCCACATAAATCCCACCGCCTCCCTGGCGTATGAGATGGAGGCGATGCCTTACGGCGTACGTTTTATTGAAATGCCCCCTGATTATAAAGAAGGGTGGAAAAGAGTGAAGGCACAAAACCCGGCGTACGGGTATTTCAAAGCCACCATAGGAGCTGGACTCTCAGAGCAAAAACCTCTCGATACGGTTTCCTACTCTTACCCCATCTGCCTGGCTTACGACTTCCTCCCGGAAGAAAAGGCCTATATTATTACCAAACTCTTGCATGAAGCGTATCCCGATTATGCTAAGAAACATAAGGCAATTAAGGCCTACTGGTCTCCAGAGGGAAACCTGAGGCTTTTCGACGACTATCCCCTGCCCATGCACAAAGGGGCCATCCGCTATTTGAAGGAGATCGGCAAGTGGACGCCTGAACGCGAGGCGAAGAACAAAGAGCGTCTTCAACATCAAGCAGACCTCAAGAAGGTCTGGGACACCACCGTGGATGAAGCGCTGGCAAAGAAGATGAAATCAAAGAAATTTCCAGCATTCTGGCTAAAAAAGAGGGCCGAGGCCGGGTTCTGATCGAAACCAAAAAAATCTGTTGAGATCCATGGGGGGCAGGTATTGACTTGCCCCCCATAGTCTATTTACCCCGTTACAGAGCTCCGCCATCTATGGCGGGGATGCCCGCCCGCAACGCTGTCGCTTGCGCGGCGGACGGGCTGAAGATAAAATTCTAATTCCTTATTGATGGCTGGGTTTAAAGCCCCGCCCTTCTAACGGGGTTTACTCAAAAGTAAGGTAGGTTTTAAATGGAGCAAAAGAGCCCGATAGAGGCACGGTATAGGACTTTGCCGGATTTTTGGAAATGGGTCACGATTGCTCTTTCCTTCATAGGGCTTTCTCTGGCCATTTTTCAGGTATTCCATTTTCAGATCTTCGGCAAGATGTTGATGGAAAACTCCTACCTCTACCTCTTATTGTCAGTTTACCTCTCCATGGTCTTTTTGTTCTTCCCGCTCACGAGAAGGGGGCCAAAAAAGGCCATTTTTCGTATTGATGTCCTTTTTTGTTTACTCACCCTTGCCATCCCTTCTTATTTTGCGTGGCTGGGATATGACATTGTGGAGGCAGGATGGTCATATCGTGCACCTCCGCATATGTTTGTTATGGCAGTGATTCTCTGGGCCTTAGTGCTGGAGGCAGTAAGACGTACCTCCGGCGCATCCCTCACAGTCATCATCCTTTTGTTTTCCCTTTATCCCCTTTATGCCCCCTACATGCCCGGATTCATGGAGGGCTATGGGCGCTCCTTTAGCACCGCGGCCGCATTCCATGCCTTCAGCATCCAGAGCCTTTTAGGGATACCCATGAGGGTAGTCGGTATGATATTGATCGGGTTCATAATTTTTGGCGTGGCGCTCCAGGCCTCCGGCGGAGGGGATTTTTTCCTCAATCTGTCCTATTGCATTCTTGGAAAAACCAGGGGAGGGACGGCCAAGGTGGCGGTATTGTCCAGCGCCCTGTTCGGTTCCTTGAGTGGAAGTGTTATCTCTAACGTGGTAACCACGGGGTCCATAACCATCCCTGCGATAAAAAAGAGTGGCTACCCCGCTCACTATGCAGGTGGGATAGAGTGTGCCGCTTCCACTGGAGGGGTGCTTATGCCCCCTGTCATGGGGGCCACGGCATTTGTCATGGCGTCTTTTTTGGCAATATCCTATGGCAAAATAGCCCTGGCAGCAGCCATACCATCCATTTTGGTCTACCTCGGCTTGTTGATCCAAGTGGACGGTTATGCAGCACGGCAGGGGCTGAAGGGCCTCCCCGAAAGCGAAATCCCGTCATTGAAGAAGGTCCTGATGGAAGGCTGGTTCTATCTCGGTGCGGTGGCCGTGTTATTGTATTTTCTCTTTGTTTTGCGGTTGGAGAGTCAAGCGCCTTTTATTTCAATTTTATTTCTGCTCGCCTTTGCAATGATCCGGAAAGAGACCAGATTCACGCCTCGTAGCTTCTTGCAATTCATTCAATCCACGGGGAAACTCTTGGCTGAGCTGGTCGCTATCCTTTCCGGAGTGGGAATGATTCTGGGTTCCCTTGCTCTCACCGGTGTAGCCGCAGCCTTTGCCCGTGAGATTGTTGCCCTGGCCGGGGGCAATTTATATATCATGCTCGTTCTCGGCGCCTTTACGAGCTTCATTTTGGGGATGGGAATGACCATTACGGCGTGTTATGTCTTCCTGGCCCTGGTCTTGGCCCCGGCACTGGAGATGATAGGGCTGAATCAGATAGCCGTTCACCTCTACGTGATGTATTGGGGAATGCTTTCCTATATCACCCCTCCGGTTGCTTTGGCTTCGTTTCCCGCGGCCGTCATTGCCCAGAGTAGCCCCATGAAGGTGGCGCTGGTCGCTATGAAATTAGGAGCAGTCAAATACCTCATCCCTCTATTTTTTGTTCTCGACCCGGCATTGGTTATGCAGGCTGAAGCCGGGGCTATTTTGCAGGCATTTGCTTCAGCCACACTGGGTGTGTTATTGATAGGCTCGGTACTGGAGGGCTACGTAATCGGGATAGGAAAACTTGAGCTCAAGACCATACATGGACTCATCTCAGGGGCTGCTCTGTTTGTTGGGGGATTTATCCTGGGGCTACCAGGCTTGAAGATGGATCTCCTGGGCTTGGGGATAGCCGCTGCTGCTATCCTGTTCATCTTCCTCACGAGGTCTGTCAAAAAGGCAGGCCAGTGAGTAGAAAGGAGATACGGAAACATGTCTTACCTCAGCCTGGATGAGCCGGGAAAAGAACTTCTTCTCATGGGCAATGAGGCCATAGCTAGAGGCGCATTGGAGGCAGGAGTCAAGGTTTGTGCGGCCTACCCCGGTACCCCTTCCTCCGAGATCATAGCAAGCCTTTCAGAAGTCGCCCATGAGCTGGATATTTATGTCGAGTGGTCGGTGAATGAAAAGGTAGCCCTTGAAGTCGC
>JAUWXJ010000091.1 GCA_030616425.1 Desulfobacterales bacterium
GCTATATGTGGCGGCGGCTTCCCTCAGAGGAGGTCTCCTGGGCACCTCCTTTGGAGATGTATGAGAAGGAGGATAGCTTCACGGTCCGGGTGGAGGTTCCAGGGGTGAAGATGGATGACATTGATATCTCCGTGACCGGTGATACCCTTACCATTAAGGGTGAGCGGAAGGCCCCGGCAGGGGTAAAGGAAGAGGAATACCAGTGCTGTGAGGTCTGCTATGGCAGCTTCACCCGTTCGGTTACGATGCAGGCAGCGGTGGATGCCAACAAGATTGAGGCTACCTACGCGGATGGGATCCTAGAGGTACATGTGCCTAAGGCCAAGGCGGTAAAGCCTGCCAAGATTACGGTAAAGGCCGCTAAAGGCAGATAGGTTTGCTATCTCTGCTTTTTTTCCGCTCCCCTCCTTTGAGCATCAGCATAGGCAGAGAGCAACGTAAAGGGAGGTGATGCTATGGATCATTTGCTAAGTAGGAGAGAGATGATGAAGGGCTTAGGGGTGGCCAGCATAGCCTTAGGATTAGGCGGCATATACGGTACGGCCCATGGGGGCTCTCAGAAGAAGGAGGGAAATCCCTTGGAACAGGGAGAGTGCATACTCCCCCCGCTTCCTTATCCCTACGATGCCTTGGAGCCATATATAGACAAAGAGACGTTGACTATCCATCATGATAGGCACCATGCTGGCTACGTTAGGGGCTTCAATAAGGCCTGGAAGGAGCTTTCTAAGGCGAGGGTATCTGACGATTACAGTTTGATCAAGCACTTGTCACGGGAACTCTCCTTTCATGCTTCGGGACACGTCCTTCACACCCTCTATTGGGAGAATATGTCGCCTAAGGGAGGGGGAGAACCGAGCGGAGAGCTTGCGGAGGCTATGAACAAGAGCTTTGGCAGTTTCGCCGGTTTCATGAATCATTTTATGGTTGCCACCAAGGCCGTTGAAGGGAGCGGCTGGGGTATTATGGTCTTTGAGCCTTACCGAGGTTATCTCGTGATCCTTCAGGCAGAAAAACACCAAGACCTGACAATCTGGGGTGCGTATCCCTTGTTGGTATGTGACGTGTGGGAGCACGCTTACTATCTCAAATACCAAAACCGGCGAGCCATATACATCAAGAACTTCTTCAATATCATCAATTGGACAGAAGTAGCAAGGCGATATCAGGCAGTGAAAGGACTTGTCAGGTATTAGGGCCGTATAATAGACAGGACACCAAAAGGCCCTTTTGGGCCTCAGGGAGGATTGCCATTGCCCTAAAAAAAGAGGAATACCATGGTAGTGGACAGGAGGAGTTTGCATCTCAAGCTTCAGGAGTACTGTGATTGCTATATGGATACAGATCCAAAGAAGGAACTAGATCTGATCAGCAAGGAAGGGCCCTCAGCGGATGTGACTGGAGATCCTGAGGAAGTTGCACTCAAGTTCCTCGGCCTTGCCATTCTCTATGGAATCAAAGAAAAGGCCCAGAAGATTTCTTTTGTGAAGACCGATGCGGGGGAGATGATGTTCAACGTGGAAGCAGCAGGGAGATACAAGCTCCCTGCGCCGCCTCCATCCATGGCTGACGAAATCTTTACCGTAATGCGCTCCATAACCCATCTGGAATCTCCAAAGGCAAAAGAACCTCTGTCTCTCGGACTCAGGAACGATCAAATAGAATTAGGAGTCGAATTTGACACGGTACAGGGCGAACAGGTGCTAACTATATCATTCCCTGAGCTCTAGAGGTGATCTCCTGAGGGGCTTTAAGGAGGAGAAAGATGAGAGTAAGGGTTGATCAGGGCCTTTGTATTGGCGATGAGACCTGTGTGGAGCTCTGTCCGGAGGTTGTTGAGGCGGGCGGGGAGTTCAAGGGGCTGTTCTAAGCCTTAAATATGGAAAGGAGGTACTGGTATGAAAAAACTAGGGGAATTTTTTCAGGTTGCTGACTGGAAAACAGAAAAGCATGTGCCCGTGATTGAATGCCCGGATACGGTGAAGAGTGGGGAGAGGTTTGAGATCAGGGTTTCGGTGGGCACGGAAATTGCCCATCCTAACACCACGGAGCACCATATCCGTTGGATTCAGGTCTTCTTCCACCCTGAAGGTGAAAGCTACAGCCACCAACTTGCCAGCTGTGAGTTCACAGCCCATGGGGAATCAGTTCAGGGGGCGAACCAGGGGCCCACCTGTACCGAGCCGGTGGCCTCGGTGATGGCGATGATAAACAAACCGGGAACCATCTATGCCCTCAGTTTCTGCAACATTCACGGGCTATGGGAGAACAGCAAAGAGGTTAAGATAGGTTAAATCTCCCGATACAAAGAACTAGACTGTATCTATTGTCATCCTGATGAGTTTTTCGAGAGGTCCATTTGTGCACCAAGAAAACCTGGGATAGCCAGGGAAGGACCTGCCAGGAAAACCTGAAAGGTAGGAGAAATGATGTAGGCAGAAACCATTCAGAGGGCAGCTCGAAAGGCAATTACTCATTCGTGTAGACAAGATCATCGCCTTTAGCCATTCGCCGTACAGCGATGTGGAGGAGTGAGCCTGGGGACTTCTCAGGGAGGAAAACAGCAAACGGGAGGAGACATATGAGGATACGAGATATTATGAGCACCAATGTGGTAACGGTTACCGGAGATACCTCGATTCACAATGCCAGAAACATAATGCAGGCCCATAAGATTCGAAGACTGCCGGTTATGAAGAAGCATAAGCTGGTGGGCCTGGTAACCCTGCACATGCTTTTGGAGACAGCGCCTTCGCCGGCTACATCTCTGAACATATGGGAATTGAATTATCTGTTGGGCAAAATGACTGTGAAAGATATCATGGTCAAAAAGCCCTATAGTATCCCTCCTGATATGCCGGTGGAAGAGGCCCTGCAACTGGGCCAGGAGAAGGGCTATGGTGCCTTTCCGGTGGTAGAGGATAAGAGAGTCGTAGGCATGGTCACCGAATCAGATATCGTGAGGATCATGACCAGGGTTTTGGGGGTGAGAGAAGGGGGCAAGAGGATAGATATAAAGGTCTCCAAAGACTTCGGTAATATGAAGCGGATAATGGAAATCCTCGATAAGCATAAAACGGTCTTGTTGAGTATGATGACCCTCCCCCCTGAACATGAGGATGAGGATTGGCTGGTAGTTTTACGGTTAAAGAGCGAGGATACTGAACCAATAGCAAAAGAGCTCACGTCTTCCGGTTTCAACGTTACCTATGTGGGTTAGACCCTCAAGTGATCGAACGGGCCGGTACGGTAAGCGAGATGATCGAAGTGAAGCATGCTTACAGAAAGGGGATTGAGGCTCAGCCAGGGATTGATTATCAAAAAAATCTTACTGACTTCGCCAAGCTTGAGACTCATCATGAATAGAAAAATGGTAACGATAGATGGCAACGAGGCTGCAGCCTATGTTGCCTACAGGACTAACGAGGTCATCGCTATTTACCCCATTACCCCCTCTTCGCCCATGGGAGAATTGGCGGATGAGTGGTCATCAAGAGGTGAGAAGAACATTTGGGGAACTGTGCCCCTCGTATGTGAGTTGCAGAGCGAAGGTGGCGCTTCAGGCGCTGTACATGGCTCCCTGCAGGCAGGAGCCCTATCAACAACCTTTACGGCTTCTCAAGGCCTGTTGTTGATGATACCGAATATGTTCAAGATTGCCGGTGAGTTAACTCCAACTGTTTTTCATGTTTCAGCACGCTCAGTTGCAACGCATGCGCTTTCCATATTTGGCGACCACAGTGATGTGATGGCCGCCCGGTCAACGGGTTTCGCCATGTTAGCTTCAAGTTCAGTGCAAGAAGCCATGGATTTTGCCCTGATTTCTCAGGCTGCATCGCTTGAAGCAAGAGTCCCCTTTGTACACTATTTCGATGGCTTCCGCACTTCCCACGAAGTGATGAAGATCCAAGAACTCACCGTGGATGACATGCATGTAATGATTGATGTCGAACTGATTAGAGCGCATAGAGAGCGCGCCCTTTCGCCTGATCGACCTGTTATTAGAGGCACCACGCAGAATCCCGACGTCTTCTTTCAGGCGCGGGAAGCGGTCAGTCCCTATTATCTAGCTTGTCCTGATGTGGTACAAAAGGCGATGGAAAACGTCGAAGCCCTAACTGGGCGCCAATACGAACTGTTCCAATATGCAGGCGCACCGGATGCCGAAAGCATCATTGTGCTGATGGGCTCTGGAGCAGAAGTGGCCTTTGAAGCAGTGGATAAGTTGCAGGAAGGAGGAGAAAAGGTAGGACTGCTAAAAGTGCATTTGTATCGCCCATTCTCGGTGAGACATTTCATAAGGGCGTTGCCTGAAACCACGAGGGCAATCGCGTGCTTGGACCGGACTAAAGAGCCTGGCGCCGCTGGAGAGCCACTCTATACTGATGTGGTCACGGCAGTTAACGAAGCTATGGCTAGCGGGACTGCGCCCTTTGGAAGTCTTTCGAAAATTATCGGAGGACGCTATGGGCTCTCATCCAAGGAATTCACGCCGGCTATGGCCAAGGGTGTTTTTGACGAACTTAACAAGGAAAGGCCCAAGAACCATTTTACGGTTGGCATTACAGACGATGTTACACACTCCAGCATTGAATATGATGAGTCATTTACGACAGAAGGTGATGATGTCATTCGAGCTAAATTCTATGGACTCGGAGCCGATGGGACTGTGGGGGCTAACAGAAACACCATAAAGATTATCGGCGAAGGCACAGAAAACTACGCCCAAGGATATTTTGTGTATGATTCCAAAAAATCAGGCTCGCAAACAACATCCCACCTGCGTTTCGGTCCTAAACCAATCCACTCCACTTACCTGGTAAACAGGGCGAGCTTCGTCGCCTGTCACCAGACTGCATTTCTGAAAAAATACGATATGTTGGCTGACGCCGTTGAAGGCGCTACCTTTTTGCTTAACACGCAAGCTGGACCAGAGGAGGTATGGGATACCCTACTCAGAGCGCATCAGGAGCACCTCATTGAAAAGAAGATTAAGTTGTATGTCATAGATGCCTATAAGGTAGCCAAAGAGGTTGGGCTTGAGCGTCGAATTAACACGATCATGCAAACGTGCTTTTTCGCTATCTCCAACATTCTTCCCACGGACGAGGCTATTAAAGCAATTAAGACCTCGATTCAAAAAACCTACGGAAAGCGGGGGGAACATATTGTTCAAATGAACTTCGATGCTGTTGACAGGGCCCTTGAAAACCTCCATGCAGTCAAGGTGCCGGAGGAAGTAACCTGCAAGGTCGATATGCCAGCGGTGGTGCCGGATGAAGCACCCGATTTTGTCAAGGAGGCCATCGCGACGATGATAGCAGGCAAGGGCGACCAGCTCCCGGTAAGCGCCATGCCACCAGACGGCACATTTCCAACCGCAACGAGTCAGTGGGAAAAGAGGAACATCGGCCTTGAAATCCCGGTGTGGGATGAGAGTGTGTGCATCCAATGCGGCAAATGTTCCATGATCTGCCCCCATGCAACCATTCGGATGAAAGTCTATGACAAGAAATTGTTGAAAAATGCACCTCAGACATTCAAATGGACCAAGGCTCGCGGACGTAATTTTCCAGAAGGCTCCATCTTTACCTTGCAGGTGGCGCCGGAAGATTGTACCGGTTGTGGTGCCTGTGTGAACGTCTGTCCGGCAAAGAATAAAAGGCAACTTGGACTGAAAGCGATCAATATGCACCCTCAAACACCCCTTCGGAAACAGGAACGAGACAATTATACCTTCTTTCTGGGCCTGCCTGATTATGACCGGAGTCAGGTGAAAATGAACACCGTCAAAGGCTCTCAACTTCTCAGGCCCCTTTTTGAATACTCAGGTGCATGCGCTGGCTGCGGTGAAACACCTTATATCAAATTGATGACCCAGCTTTTTGGCGATCGGGCGATTATCGCCAATGCGACAGGGTGCTCTTCTATCTACGGTGGCAACCTGCCGGCGACCCCTTACGCAAAAAACGCACAAGGACGTGGTCCGGCTTGGTCTAACTCATTGTTTGAAGATTGCGCTGAATTTGGATTCGGCATGCGCTTAGCTATCGATAAAAATAACGAATTTGCCCGTGAATTGCTGCAAGAAGTCGCCAGTGACATTGGTGTACGGTTAGTGAAAGACATTCTGGCAGCTGATCAAACGGATGAAAGCGGAATCTGTGAGCAGAGAGAACGAGTACAGCTATTGGAGGAAAAGTTGAAGAGCCTTTCTACGCCTCAGGCAAAGCAGTTACTGAGCCTCGCCGATTATCTGGTTAAAAGGAGCGTTTGGTGTATAGGCGGCGATGGATGGGCTTACGACATCGGTTTCGGGGGCCTTGACCACGTGTTAGCTTCTGGATGTAACATAAACATGCTGGTACTGGACACGGAAGTTTACTCTAATACAGGTGGGCAGATGTCTAAAGCAACGCCGCGAGCAGCCGTGGCCAAATTTGCCGCTGGTGGAAAACCGACGCCCAAAAAGGATCTGGGTATGATGATCATGACATATCGCAATGTGTATGTTGCTCAGGTGGCTATCGGCGCCAGCGACACACAAACGGTGAGGGCCTTCACCGAAGCTGAAGCATATCAAGGCCCGTCCCTAATAATTGCGTACAGTCACTGCATTGCGCACGGCACCTCTATAACAGAGGCATTCAGTCACCAGAAAGCCGCTGTGGAGAGCGGCTATTGGATCCTCTACCGTTATAATCCGGGCCTGATCAAGGAGGGGAAGAATCCGCTGCAAATAGATTGCAAAGCGCCCACGGTTTTGATCAGTGACTATGCGTATCAGGAGACTAGATATAAGATGCTTACTGCAAGTAAACCGCTGGAGGCACAGCGATTGATGCAACTTGCCGAGCAAGATGCACAAACAAGATGGTATATTTATGAACAGTTGGCAAAGCTGGACTACAGTCAGATGGCTGAAGGCCAGGCTGACTCTAGTATCCATGGGGGAAGAACGGCTACGATAGGACGTCGAGAGTCCCTGAATCCCTAAATCTCTCAATTCCCTTGTTTCGTATTTCGCACATCTAAATCTGTTTCGAATTTCGTGCTTCGGGTTTCGGATTTAGAAATCATTCTTCCTGTCATGCCGTTGAGCCCCGAAATCTTTTCCCAGGAATCTCAAAAGGAGATCCTAGAATGGATTTATCAACAAAATATATGGGCTTGAACCTGCAAAACCCTTTGGTAGCATCAGCGTCACCATTGTCCAGGAAAATAGATAACATCAAAAAACTGGAAGACGCCGGGGCTGCCGCTGTTGTCATGTACTCCCTCTTTGAGGAGCAAATCATCCACGAGCAGAAAGAACTAGACTATTACTTAACGCGCGGAACGGAGCATTTTTCGGAGGCGCTGACCTATTATCCGTCCATGGAAGAGTATCATCTTGAGCCCGATATGTACCTGGAACATATTCGCCTGGCTAAGGAAGCTGTTGACATTCCGATTATCGGCAGTCTGAACGGTGTTTCAAGCACTGGTTGGAGTGGTTACGCCTCAAAGGTTCAGGAAGCGGGTGCTGACGCCATCGAACTGAACATTTACTATATACCAACGGATCCCTCTCTATCAGGCGCGGATGTTGAGAATCTATACGTGGAAAACTTAAAAATAGTAAAGGACACAGTCGGCATTCCAGTAGCTATGAAGCTAGGCCCATATTTCAGTTCCATGGCAAACATGGCAAAGCAGCTAGACAAAACAGGTGCTAATGCTTTAGTATTGTTTAACCGGTTCTACCAGCCAGACATCAATCTCGATACGCTCAAGGCAGAACCTTCAGTCGTTCTGAGCACATCAAACGACGCTCGCTTACCGCTTCGCTGGATCGCCATTCTGTATGGGAAAATAGAAGCAAGTCTTGCAGCAACTACGGGAATCCACACGGCCAACGACGCGATCAAGATGGTTATGGCCGGGGCCGATGTTGCCATGGTTTGCGCTACGCTCCTGAGAAACGGGATCGGAAGATTAGGTGAAATAAAAACAGGGATGTCAGAATGGATTGAAAAACGAGGGTATGATTCTTTGGAACAGATGAAGGGAAGCATGAGCCATCAATCCGTAGCCAATCCTGCCGCTTTTGAGAGAGGTAATTATATGAAAGCATTAAATGAATATAGATAAGAATGAGCGCTGAGAACAGAAAGGACTTACCTATCAAGACTTGAGCGGCTAATGTATTATAATTGAGCCTTAAGCTGTCAACCTAGGTCGTGGTACTCACAGGGTAACGTCAAAGTCCAGGGTATGTGTATCTTTTTTTTGATTATGCCCTCTCATATAGTCTGGATTAGTGGTCATTTCAAAATGGTTTATATAGACGGAGCGTATGATTCTAAGGGTTATGGCGCAATAAACCATTTTGAAAACGACCTTGCAAAGGCCCATATAGGGCATAACAAAAAAAAGATACACATACCCAGCACTTAGCTAAAGAATCAATAGGTTAGCTTACACTATGACTTAGCCCTGGTGGTACTCATGATCAGAATTGGGGGAGGATAAACGAATCATACATGAGTTGATAGAGGAACAACTATTGAATGCATGAGAGCTTTAGTCGATTTTTATCCAAAACATATAGAAAAAAAAGATGAGCGTTCTGACATGGAAACCTAAGACGATTGAAGGAGGTCGGGATCATATCCACGGCGTCGATTCCCCGTTACAGAGCTTCCTAAACTGCTCAGGCCTTCTAGAAAAACAGAAAGTGGGTAAATCATGACTATACCAAAAGACATCAAATCTTAGAGGTGAACTCAAGCGCAGATATCGAAAATGCCTGAAGGGTAAGTCTGAATGTCTTCTGGCCTTCTCTATTCTAGGTCAGGTCACATGAGAAGAAACAGCATAGGGTAGAAGTTGAGGTAACGACTATGGGCACAATAACGTTGCCAAAAAAATTAAAAAAAGAGATGGTTCATTTGTTGAATTCAATGCCCTTTATAGCAGCTTTTTCCTGAAGAGATAGCTGTAAAGGCACAGG
>JAUWXJ010000033.1 GCA_030616425.1 Desulfobacterales bacterium
CTGGTACTGGGATATGGACGCCGATCTCTACAGCATTTGCGCCATGGCGACAGCTAAGTCCATCGACGGCGTAAACTGGGAGGAAGACACAACCCTCACCCAGTCGGAAACGTCACCCTTGGTAACGGGGGTCCACGACGATTGGAACCACGGCTCCTACGGCCCCATCGATGTGATCTACCAACCAGGCACCCTGAACATGGACGACGATCCCTGGAACTACAGCTACGTCATGTTCTACGACGGGAAAAACGGTAGCAACGAAGAAACCGGCTTGGCGTACTCCACGGATGGTAAGTACTGGACAGCATACGGTGGGAATCCCGTTCTTTGCAAAGGTCCCACAGACGCTTGGGATGACAACGATGCAGTATATGGGACCGTCCTTTGGGATGCCAACGGGTTCCACTTCTGGTACAGCGGAGGGGGCCAGGCTTCTGATGGTTTCGTGTATGCGGGCATCGGCTACGCCTTCTCCCTGGACGGCCTGACCTGGAACAAGGCCCCGAACCCCATCTTCCATATCAATGATGAGGGAGCGTCTCATAGAGACGAACGGACCTATACCCCGTCGGTGGTCAATGACGTCAGGGGGAGGCTGATGATGTACTATTCGGCCAAAAGTGATGATGGGGACTATGCCATCGGCCTGGCGGTGTTGAGGCATCGCAGAGACCGCGACTCCGACGACTGAGCCGGCTGCCACTCTGATCACAGCAACGTTGATGAGTAAAGACGGGGTCAGCCCTTGACACGGGACAAACTGACCTGACCTAACAATGGCATCCGGGGGATGGCGTGAAGCGGCCGTTGGTTCGCCTTGAGCGCTGTACCTGCCCGAACCACCTCGGGCCACCCCTGATGCCCACGTTATGTCACTATTATTCTCCTTGAACAACTTTAAAATCTTCTCAATGGAATAATGGGGACGTTCATAAATATATAAATAAGTGGGGCTCAGGAGGAATTGGTTATATATTTATGTACGTCCCCCTCTCCCCCCAAATTTGAAACTGCTCAAGGAAGGAGCGGAGCTATGAAAATAATTCGACACATTGGCTCGCTGGCCTTCGTGCTCGGGCTCTTCACTGCAGTATTTGTCGGGATGCCATGGTACGTGATGGTTGCTGATGATCCGGTCGTGCCCTGGTGGCTCAGGATAGCGGTTTTCTGTCTTCTGGGCGGCATCCTTGTGGTTCTGCTGTCAGTGGCTCTCGAACAAAGAAAAATCAAGACATCAGGAGAGGGGGCACTCCCTACCGGGTCTGATCGCACGGTTCTGCTATTGAATTCCACAGCACTGCCTGGCCGAGAGATCACGGAGATTCTCGGTCTCGTCCAGGGCCATACGGTATTTGCTATCTGGCTTGGCAAAGATCTATCCGCCATAGTCAAGTTGATCCTTGGCGGCGAATTAACTGAATACACAGAGATGATGGGAAGGGCCCGGACAGTAGCTACTAACAGGATGATTGCCCGGGCCGCAGAGAAGGAGGCGGATGCAATAATCAATGTCCGCTATATGACTACGAGCGTTGTGGGGAGTGCGGCTGAACTTCTGGCTTACGGCACGGCTGTCAAGCTCAGCGAATAGATCGACACTAGCGCGGGGTCGGACCAAATGAAAAAGCACGAGTTTTACAACAATAAGAATGTACTCATCACCGGCATGAACGAAGATAACCCTTCGACGAACAGCGACGCCCATTGCAGAAACATGAAAGATACGCTATCTTAAATCGTTGAGGTTAATCCTCAGGGCGCTATTATTCGGGAGAGGGCTCATGCAACAAGACGAATCTATACCACAGGATTTAGAGGAAACTCCTCTTGCAGAAGATGAGCCGACTCATAGCGAAGATGGTGTCGATCTTACCATGATCCGATGGATGCTCTCTATGACGCCGACGGAACGTTTACAGACATTGCAGCAAAACGTTCGCTCGATCATGAGGTTGCGTGGTGACAAACCCCACACCTGATTTTCTCCGGATTCTCGAAATCCTTGCGAAACATGAGGTCGATTTCATAGTTGTTGGCGGGGTTTGCGCAGTCCTTCACGGCGCGCCCGTGACGACCTTTGACATAGACATGGTTCATTCACGCGCCCCAGAAAACCTTGACCGCCTCATATCAGCCCTCCAAGAACTGGATGCGTACTATCGAGGGCATGAAGATCAGCGTTTGACACCAGACTTGTCACATCTCTCGTCTCCAGGGCACCAACTTCTCGTGTCCAAGTTTGGCCCGCTGGACCTTCTCGGAACCATCGGTAGTGGGCACGGTTACGAGGACCTGTTTGAACACACGGTCGAGTTGGAGGCTGGTGGCTTGTTACTACGTATTCTGACCCTTGAACGACTGATCGAGATCAAGGAAGAGACAGGTAGTGATAAGGACAAGGCCGTCCTTCCAATCCTGCGCAGGACTTTGGAAGAGAAGCTGAAGAGTTCATAGAAGAACGTTATATGCAAGGACACGAGTTTTACAACAATAAGAATGTACTCATCACCGGAGGACTGGGCTTTCTGGGAAGCAACCTGGCCATCAGGCTGGTTGAGCTGGGGGCCTCGGTCACGCTGTATGATGGCCTCATAGCAGACCTGGGAGCCAACCTTTTCAACATCGAGCCGATCAAAGATAAGGTTCAAGTCGTAACTGCCAATATTGGAGATCGCACGGTTATGGACGGCCATGTCGGCAACCAGGATATTATCTTTAACGTCGGTATGCATTCCTGCCATCTTGATTCAATGAAAGACCCGGTCTTTGATATCGAGACGAATGTCACGCCCCAGGTCAATTTTCTTGAATCCCTGCGTTATAACAATCCTGAAGCAAGGGTTATCTATATTGGAACACGTGCCCAATATGGCCGGGTTGATAACCCACCCATTACAGAGACAAGCCCTCTCAACCCCATGGACATCTATTCCGTATCCAAACAGGCCGTGGAATGGTACCACATGCTGTACGCCAAGATATGTGGGCTTTGCCCCACCTCATTGCGCTTGGGCAATACCTATGGCCCCCGCCATCAGATGCGGCATGCCAAGTACGGCGTCCAGAATTATCTGATACGCCTTGCCCTCGATAATCAACAGATAGAGGTCTTTGGAGACGGAAACCAAAAACGGGAATTGATATATGTGGATGATATTGTTGAATGCCTCTTGCTCTTGGGAGAAAAAGCCGAGTGCGTGGGCGAGGTCTATGCCATAGGGGCACAGGAGTCTGTTACTTTTCTAGAACTGGTAGAAGAGATTATCAAGGCCTGCGGGTCAGGCAGCTACACCCATGTCCCCTGGCCCAAAGACCGGGAGATTATCGAGGTGGGAGATGTAGTCACAGACTATAGCAAACTCACAGCCCATATCGGATGGGCCCCTTCGACCAGCTTGTCAGACGGTCTGAGAATGACTGCCGAGTACTATCGCAAGTACAGAGAGCATTACTGGTGAGCACGTTGCGTCAGTTCGCTAAAATCAATCCTTCTAAATTCAGAAACAACGATGTTGACAATCACCAGTTGCATTAGCATTGCGGACGGCCTCAGGAAGATGTGGAAATAGTAAAAAGTTAGGAATATCAAAACATACAAGATGATGAAATGAAGAAGTAAGGGCTCAAGGCGTTTTCTGGTCTCCTTGAAAAGGATGAAGAAAAACCGGAGTCCGTAGCTCCTGCCGTATATAGCCCTCCCCTTCTTACCCAGCCAAACAAACGGCCTAGCCTTTGACAAGACATTAGAGATCTTGGTCGCAATCCCCACCGTAGAGATATAACCCCACAGGCGTCGAAGTAAGAATACCTCCTTCTTTGTATAGAACAAATACGTGTAAAAAAGTGATACAAGAAAAAGAATTGCATAATATCTTCTTCCCGTCACTTCATAGATGAAATCCTTGTTAAGAAGGCCAAGGAGGAGGTTCGCATGTATCTTCACACCGGGAATGTAGCCGTACAACGGGATCAATTTCATGTCCCCCAATCCGGTAGCCGTGGCGGCCACAAACACGATCTTGTCTTTAAAAAACGCGGAAGGAACGCGCCCACCTCGAACATCGTAAAAGGAGAGCTCCCTGATCTTGTGGGTTCCCTCATGGATATAAATGTGTGTGCGGTAGTGCTCGTCCACCGGAATCTTGAGATCTGCCAGACGGACCGCAGTGTTTGAAAACACGACATCTTCACGTGCGTAGCCCTTGATCTGCCTGAAGACCTCAAGGGCTATAGTCGGGTACAACCCGTTGCCGATCTTAACAAATAGGGGGATTTTTCGCAGCACCCCATCGAAATCCGGGTAGACATTGGCCAAGCCGACTCCTGCAAGGGCTCCCTTGACTGAAGGGACCATGGGTTGAAAACCACCTTCCTGTATAAAGCTGGCCTCATGGGCCGTCGGCATCAAATATGAGTCTTGATTGAACATGCTCCCAGAGCGGTTTTGATTTGAGACAGAGCATACTGAAAAGACCCGTCCCTGCTTAATCGTATCTGCAAGTCTCTGATCGACCGTGGGGTCATCATGAGCGTCTGAGAAAAGGACATCATACACAACCGCCTTGGGATGACCGGCCACGACATTGGCCAGCATGTCCACCTGGTATCTCCTGTACGTGGCCGGGTTGTAAGCCCCGAGCTTGTTTAAGGTCCTGTCGTCAATCCCAACCAAGACCAACTCGCTGTATGTGGCCCCCGTCTTTTCCCTGAGACGTTCCTGAGCTACCAAAAATTGTGTGTAGAGGGTATTGTCTGCTTGAGTGAAGAGGTTGGAAATAAGCCCTTTGAGCATTATGGAGATCAGAAGAACGGCGAAACCCGCCAGTGCAAGGGAAAACACGACAAGGTATTTGTTAAAACTGAGGTGATCCTTCACTCGTGTGTGAAGCCTCCTTGCCCTGAAGGGCCGCGGTTTGTCTGACGAAGGGGAATCCCGGGGCGGCGTGCAAGCCGGTCACGTTTTTTGTTCCATATAACCCATGCATCACGTAACTCGGCCTCCATGTCAAGGGCTGATTTGGAATATTTTCCTTGAGCGTCCACGGTAATCTGCTTCAATGCTCGCACGATTTCAACCCATTCTTTCATCGTCACAGGATGAGGCCCTGACACTGGTACCGGCTCCTTGATGCGCGCCTCAGAGGGTTTTTCAGAATCGGGTTGATCAACGAGATCACCCCAGGGGCGCACTTCCACCTCGCCTTCGTAAACCGCGATCCTGGTAGCACTCGTATTGGTATCCACGCCGAACATTGTCCCGCGAATGGCACAAACCGTTTTGTCTGTGCGCACCTTGAAGGTATCCTGCTTGGAAATTATTTTTCTTGCATTCGCCCAGAGCCTGCCTGTGCCCATAAAGAGAGAAACCTGCCTCGACTCTTTCTTAACGCATATCTTCTCTAATGTCTGAACCGTATTTTGGTCCATACGAATCACCGAGCCCGCAACCAGGCTTATCTCACAACGGGAATCTGCACCGGTCTTGATCTGATCCCCTGCGAAAACCGCCATGTCGAACTCGGCCTTGCGCCAATCCTGATCGGCCCTTTTTGCAAAAACCTCACCTATCAAAAAAGTCAGGGTGCCCATCTCGCCGGGCTGACTACCGGCAAAAGCGCTGCCCGGCAAAAAAACCAGTAAGACAAAGCAGAGTAATCTCTTCATGGTATAACCCTTTTGTTATCAGTTCGGATCCATAAATAGTGTAAACGCAGTCTGAGCCATCTGTCAACAGGCTGTTGCCCAAACAAAAATTCCTTTGAGCGGTCATTAAAACGTTTTTTGCTAATAAATCTTGGCGAAGCGGAAGATTTGCGATCTCAACTGTTTGAGCCCGAAGGGCGAGTTTTGAGATCGCCTGGAGCGAGCCTTAGATTTATCAAAAAACGTTTTAGACAAAGCGAAAAGGGTTTTGTGGACAACAATCCCTCAACAGGCTCTTTGACAGTTAGTTGGTGTGTGTTATAACCCTGTATACTAACTATGGATTTTCTACTCAACATATCTCCCCTCATCAAACTTCTGACCATCTTCATTCTCATTATTGTGCTCATAAAGCAAAGACTTTCTCTAGGAACTGCCCTTACCGCAGGATCGATCCTACTGGGACTATGGTTTAATCTTCCCCTCTTGCAAATTGGGGTTTCCGTGTTTCGCTCCCTTGTTGCGTATCGGACCGTCACCCTGTGTGTTGTGATCGCACTCATCTTAGTCTTAAGCCACTCAATGGAGAAAACCGGGCAGATGAAACGCCTCCTGGCGTCATTTAAGGGAATCAGCCAAAACCTTCGGCTAAACCTTGCCCTTTTCCCCGCCTTGATTGGGCTGCTTCCCATGCCGGGCGGCGCCATCTTCTCCGCTCCGATAGTAAATGAGATAGGGACCCAAGAATCTCTTCTTGCCGAGCAAAAAACACTTATCAATTACTGGTTCCGGCACATATGGGAATTCTGCTGGCCGCTTTATCCTGGCGTAATTCTCGCCTGCGCCCTTTCCGGCATTGACCTGTGGACGTTTGTGATCGTCCAACTCCCATTGACGCTCTTTACCGCAGGGACCGGATATCTGATGTACTTGAGATCGATCCCAACCTCAAAGCAGGACCCCACAAAGTATCACAAACAATCACTAAAGCGCTTCTTTACAGAATTGATGCCTATCCTCTTGGTAGTAGGGGGGGCTGTCTTCTTCGGAGCTATGATCTATCTTGCAAGCAAAGCCTGGCCACTTCTTGGATCGCTACCAAAGGAGTCCTCTCTAATAATGGCCCTCGTCGTGAGTATCTCATGGGTGTGGTGGCAGAACAAGGTCTCCTTGGCAGACGTGCGACGTATCCTACTCAACCGGTCCTTGCTCTCCATGATCTACATGCTTGCTGGTATCATGGTTTTCCAGGGTATTTTGAAAGATAGTCAGGCCATCTCGGAGATTAGCCACACTCTGATCTCCGCCCACGTGCCAATCGTGCTGGTGATAATGATGTTGCCATTCCTGGTGGGTAGCATTACCGGCATTACAGTGGCCTTTGTAGGGACAACCTTCCCTATTATCTTTTCTCTCCTTGCAGGTGCCAACATAACTCAAATACTTCCCTACACCATTCTCGCCTTTTGCTCGGGGTATGTGGGCGTATTATTCTCCCCCATGCACATATGTCTGGTTATTACCTGTGCTTACTTCAAGGTGGACCTTTCGCGCATATACCGAAAACTCTGGCCTCCATGCGCCGCTGTTGCAACCGCAGGGGTGCTGTCTTTCTGGATCAATAAGGTCGTGTAAACACCGCTAAAAAATCGGTCGGTTGCTGAGCTTTTCTATTTCCGATACTTGTTTTCATCGGCGTTCTAAGAAGGATTCTACGCCAACAAAAACAATTTTCTGATCTCAGAATCGCTTTGATTGAGAGGTAGAAAGGAGGTTGATAGTACGGGTTAACCGTCAGGCAAAAGAAAAAAGCCCCAAAGCGCAAGCTCTCCGTATCTTTCTATTATTATTTGAGACCGGGCTTGATTCGAGGCTTTAGCAACCCTATCGGACAGGAGGGCCTAAAACTTTAATTTTTTTTACGTGGATATAGGCAAAGCCGCCCGGAAATGAGAAGCCTGCCCATGGGTACAGTTGGAGACAGTTACAGACACAATCGGCGAAAGTGGCGTAATTGGTAGGCCTGAAGGAATTCGCTAAGTGGTTGATTTTATTGGTGCCTGGGACGAGAATTGAACTCGTACAGAGACTAAGCTCCGAGGGATTTTAAGTCCCTTGCGTCTACCTATTCCGCCACCCAGGCTCCAAAGCCGAGTATAATGAGTACGAATTTGTTGTCAAGAGGTATGGAGTTTTTTGCAACCGGAGCGGAGAATACTTCTCGTTATCACGTCTGTATCTGCCTAGTTTGAAGAACCCTGTTCATATAATGGGTCAAACGAACGTTGTCAAATATAGTATCTTCTGGTAATTATATATAATATGAGTAAGTCTCTGTCGTCCCGTCCCCTGATCCTGGCCTCGGGGTCTCCAAGACGTCGCTATCTCCTTGAGCAGGCCGGTTTGACATTCAGAGTGGTGCCAAGCACGGTTGATGAGAGTTCGGTCCCCGCGGACCAGCCAGAAAATCAGGTTCGAATCCTCGCTGAGGCAAAGGCCAAGGAGGTTGCCCAACTCTATCCAAAGAGCTGGGTTATTGGGGCTGATACTCTGGTACTTATAGGGGATGCTGTCCTGGGCAAACCTGATACCGAGGCTGAAGCCCGCCAGATGCTCCAGAGGCTGAGCAATGCAACACACCGCGTATTGACCGGCTATTGTGTCTGCTGCAAGGCAAGAGAACGCTCCTTTTCCGAAACCGTGGAAACAAAGGTGATGTTCAAGACACTTAGCGAAACCGAAATTAACTGGTACCTGAGCACGGGCGAACCTTTTGACAAGGCAGGGGCCTATGCAGTGCAAGGTCTGGGCAGTTTTTTGGTCAAACGGATTGAGGGATCTTATACCAATGTTGTCGGCCTTCCTGTATGTGAGGTTGTCGAATACCTGATCAGGGAAGGCGTGGTAGAACGGTGAGGGTGTTAGTTTGTTGTGTTTATTGTGTTAAAACCCAATGAACTCAATAAACCCGATAAACGCAGTTATGCCTGAAGATATTCAAAAGAGACTGAAACTGGTTAAAGAACGGGTCGAGGCTGCGGCGCTTTCGTCCGACCGCGACCCGAAAACTGTCAAATTGGTTGCCGTGAGCAAGACCGTGCCTGTGGACCGTGTTCATGCTGCGATCAAAGCGGGTGTAACCATGCTTGGAGAAAATTATGTGCAAGAGGCCAGAGAAAAAATAGAGGCTCTTGGAAAAGAAAGGGTTTCCTGGCATTTTGTAGGTCACCTTCAATCGAATAAGGCAAAATATGCGGTAAAGCTCTTTGACCTGATCCATTCTGTGGATAGCCTTAAACTTGCCAAAGAGCTAAACAAGCGGGCCGGCGCCCTTGGAAAGGCCCAAGACATCTTGATTCAGGTAAATATCTCGGGTGAAGAGACCAAGTCCGGGATTGATACTGAGCAGACCCTTAACTTGGTTCGCGGGATCTCTCCCCTTGAAAACATAGCTGTCCGCGGGCTCATGACAATGCCCCCTTACTTTAATGCCCCGGACAAGGTTCGGCCCTATTTTAAGGCCCTTAAATCCCTGCAAACCCTTATCCGCCAGGAAGCGATCCCCAATGTGGACATGACAGAACTCTCCATGGGGATGACCGGGGACTTTGTGGCTGCTATTCAGGAAGGGGCGACACTGGTGCGGATCGGCACGGCCATCTTTGGAGAAAGGGAATAACTGAATAACCTACCATGAAGGTTCTGTTGCATATCTGCTGCGCACCCTGTGCTATATATCCCTTAAAAATCTTGCGATCAGAAGGCTTTGAGGTCATGGGCTTTTTTTACAACCGCAATATCCACCCTTATCAGGAGTACCGGCGCCGTGAAGATGCCCTGAAAACCTATGCCGAGCAGGTGGACCTAGAAGTTATCTATCAGGACGGCTACGACATAGAAACTTTCTTGCAGAATGTGGCATTTCGCGAGAAAGACCGCTGCTCCTACTGCTACCATGACCGATTAAAGACCGCAGCAACCATTGCCACACACGGCAAGTTTGATTACTTCACCTCCACCCTCTTGCAGAGCAAGTTCCAGGAGCACGATATGGTCCGTTCAATCGGGGAGAGCCTTGGCAAATCGTATGGTGTGCCGTTCCTGTACCGGGACTTCCGCGAAGGCTGGAAGGAGGGGATTGAGACCTCAAAGAGCCTCAACATGTACCGCCAGCAGTACTGCGGGTGCATATACAGCGAAAAGGAGCGGTACTTTAAAAGCCGAGATGAGTCCAGATAACTTCTTGTAGGATTGTTTTAAAGGAAGGACCCTGCGTTTTTCTGCATGCGCTCAAAATCGTCCTGACTCAAACCCGCACCCAGGACAATCTCTTTTGCCTGTTGTTCAGTAATGAGATCCGAGGGTTCGTGGGCATCAGAATTCATGATCAACTCCGCACCCAGTTTTTGGGCCAATTTCGCCACATGTCCATTTGTTAAGCTGTGCCCCTTCCGAGAGGTGATTTCCAGAAAAATCCCTTTCTCGGCCGCCATCACCACCTCTTCCTCCGAGATCAAGCCCGGGTGGGCCAGGATGTCTATGTCTGCATCCAGGGCTGCGCGATTAGTACCAGGAATGACGGGCTCCACAATGGTTTCGCCGTGAACCAGGACGATCTTGGCCCCAAGGGAGCGGGCCCGTTCGGCTAAAGGCCCGATCTGAGAAGGTGGGACATGCGTCAACTCGATGCCGGGTACGGCCTTGATGTGGTTGACGGCGTTCAACTCCTTACAAACAGCCACAATGCGAGGAATGATAAAATCTATGTTGGAGGCATCAGCGTGGTCTGTAATACCTATGGCCTTTATACCGAGTACCTCTGCCCGGCGGACTAGCTCAGATGGGACTAAGACACCATCGCTGAAGATGGAATGGGTGTGCAGATCAATCACGGCCGTTTAATGACTTTTCGCGAAACCTTTACATCTTGTATTTGCCAAAATCCTCAGGCGAAAGCTTCTCCAGGTATTCCTTCCATTTCAGACCCTTTTCGCTCTTGTCCCATGCTTCAGGCTCTCCATCGAGTTGTTTTGATTTCTGGAGCACCTCGTCATCAACGAATATGGGACAACCAGACCTGAGGGCTAAGGCCATGGCATCGCTTGGGCGGGCATCTATATTGTATGACTGGCCATCAAAAAAGAAGTAAATCCGAGCAAAGAATGTGTTATCCTTCAAGTCGCACACTTCGATTTTAGAAATCTTTATCTTCAACATATCCATAAAATTCTTGAACAGATCATGGGTCATGGGGCGAGCGAAGCGAACATTCTCAAGCTCTGTGGCAATGGCCGTCGCTTCAAGGATACCGATCCAAATCGGAAGCGCATGCTCCCCGTCAAGCGATTTCAAAATGACTATAGGGGCGTTTGAGGCTGGATCAATGGTCAAGCCAGAAATCTCCATCTCATGCAGCATAGGACATTCCTCCATTCTTGCCGGGGTATTTTCCATAGCCCTTGCCGACGTGCTGCCCGAGCAGGGAATGTGAAAACGCTTCCACAATTCTTACTGGTAAAACCTGGCCGACACGTGCCATGCCATCCGCGCCATCGGCGATGTTTACTATCTTGTTACAGGGTGTGCGCCCTGTCAACTGATTACGCGATTTCTTGCTAAAACCTTCCACCAAGACCTCTTGGATCGACCCTACCAGGGCCTTATTCTTTGCCAAAGTGAATTCCCTTTGAACCTCCAGAAGCGTACTGAAGCGATCACCCTTTACAGCCTCTGGAACCTTATTGGAAAACTTGGCAGCCGCAACGTTTGGACGATCAGAATACTTGAATAAAAAGAGGCTGTCAAATCCTACTTGTCGGACAAGATCTACGGTAGCATCAAAGTCAACTCCCTCCTCGCCGGGAAAACCAATAATAATATCAGAGGTTATTGCAATATCCGGCCGGACGTTGCGTAATCTTGCAACCTTCTTGAGATAGAAATCCCTCGTATATCCTCTGTTCATGCGCCTCAGCACACGATCCGAGCCTGACTGAACCGGCAAGTGGATATGCGGGACAAGTTTGTCCAGCTTGCAAAACGCCTCAGTCAACCGATCCGACAGGTCTTTGGGGTGCGACGTAGTGAAACGTATGCGGTGCAACTCTTCGATATTGCTGACATGTTCAAGGATCGTCGGGAAATCACACCCATGGCCGTTCTTTTGCCCGTAGGCATTTACGTTTTGGCCTATGACCGTGACCTCACGCACGCCGCTTTCCACCAAGAGCCGAATTTCTTCAAGTATTTCCTCAGGTTTCCGACTAACTTCACGTCCCCTAACATAGGGTACCACACAATAGGTACAGAAGTTGTCGCAACCCTGCATAATGGTCACAAAGGCAGTGGCACGCCCAGCCTTTAACACCGGTTCCCCAACACACAGGGGTTCCGACCCCTTCCTCGGATTTATGTCCACAATCTGCTTTCTTTGATCTTCGACCTGCTGCACAAGGGTGGGAAGCCGCCCAAGGGCAAACGTGCCGAAAACTATATCGATATGAGGTGCCCGTTCAATGAGACGATATCCCTCCTGTTGAGCCACACATCCACCTACACCGATAATGATATGCGGTCTCCTTTGCTTCATCCGGACAAGACGCCCCAGGAAGCTGAAAACTTTGTGCTCAGCCTTTTTGCGGATCGAACATGTATTTAACAGGATAAGGTCTGCATTATCCAGCTGCGAAGTGGGCCTGTAGTTCAGTGGGGCCAGAATCCTCAGCATCTGTTCGGAGTCATAGACGTTCATCTGGCAACCCATAGTGACTATGTGGATCCGTTTTTGTTTCATGAATGAGTTTGTTGGGTTTATCGGGTTTATTGGGTTCATTGAGTTAACTCGACAAACACAACAAACCCAATAAACTGTTATTGCGGGGAGACCTTACCATGTATGGTAATCGACTTGATGTCCTCCACGCCGATCTTAAAATCTCCATATGCCAACTTCCCATAGCAGGCTGTCCCCTTATCCAAGACAATAGAGATAGCCTTGCCATCCTTCAATTCGACCTCGGCTGTCAGCGTCTTATCCTGCAGTATGAATCCGATCGATTCAATCCTGTCAAAATTGATAGAGACGTGAGCATCACCCAGCTTGCCGGAAAGGAAGGTCCGGCCCTCAAAGCTGAATTTTTCGAGACGTGTAGTCATATCTGATTGATCTTTGACAGTGGCAGCATAATTTGTTGCTGGTTCCGATACTCTTACCGTGTCAAGGCCTCCAAGGCCACCCATTCCAACCAAAAACACATAGAACACTACCAGCAGGCCAAAAAAAACTATCTTTCTCATACCGCCTCCTTCCTCTGTCGATTGACGATTGATATCCTTCAATCATCAATCGTCAATCATCAATCCCTCAATAGGTTCAATTCTGATCTCTCTTTGAAGATCCTGGATGATCATATCTACCGTGCCTTGGCAACCAGGTCCAATGTGTAGGACGACCAATCCCTCCAGTGGACTTAGAGTCCTGAGCACAGCAACCCCGTCGTATCCCTCCAGAATGAATTTTAGGAAATGAATCTGCCCTCGATCTACGCGATAATATCTTTTTACCGTAGTTTTGGGCATGCAAAAGTCCTTGTTTAACGCAAAGATACGTGATGAATATCTTATGCACAACTGATTCTGCAAATTATCATCAATCCCGCCATCTTTTCAATGAAAAAATCCGTATTGTACAAATCTCCTCTTTGGGCTATACTAGTAAAAGATGCAAAAGAAGTGGCACATCCTTTCACCAGATCCAAAACAGGTCTCAATGCTGGCTGACAGTCTGGGCTGTCAGCTGGCGACCGCCACTGCTCTTATAAACCGCGGCATTTGTGCCCAAGATCACGCGACAGCCTTCCTCAACCCTTCGCTTGCCCATGCTCGATCCCCCTTCTTGATGAGAGGCGTAGACCTCGCGGTTGAGCGCATCGTGCTGGCTCTCCGTCGCCGTGAAAAAGTGCTCGTTTTTGGGGACTATGATACGGACGGCATTACAGCAACCGCACTCCTGTTTGAATTTCTAACGAATCTTGAGGCGGATGTGGATTATTACATCCCGAATCGCCTGACTGAAGGCTACGGGTTGAGTCGGGATTATGTTGAAAAGCGCGCCATCCCGGACGGTATTGGTCTTATTATAACCGTGGATTGCGGCATCAGCAACTTTGAGGCAGTCAGCTCAGCTCGCCGTTCGGGGATCGATGTAATCATAACTGATCATCACGAACCCTCTGCCCGGATGCCAGAGGCCCTTGCTATCTTGAACCCTAAACAGCCTGATTGTCGTTCCGGTTTTTCGTGGCTCGCCGGGGTGGGAGTGGCCTTCAACCTGGTCCTTGCACTCCGCAAAAGGCTGCGCGATGAGGGGTTTTGGTCGGCCAGAGGGGGATTGGAACCGAACCTGAAGAGCGCCTGCGATTTGGTGGCTCTCGGCACAGTAGCAGACATGGTGCCGCTTGTGGAAGAAAATCGCATCTATGTGAAGGCTGGACTTCAAGTACTCGCATCTGATGCCCGCCCAGGTGTTAAAGCCCTGTTGGATGTATGCAGGGTCCTGAATCGCCCTCTCGAGACCCGCGACATCGCCTTTAGGCTCGCCCCTCGCCTGAATTCAGCCGGAAGGCTCCGCCATGGCTCAACTGCCTTTAGGCTCCTGACAACATCAAATACTGAGACAGCACACGCCATTGCAAGGGAGCTTGACCAGGAAAACAGTCGGAGGCAGGAGATTGAACACGAGATCCTGTCAGAGATCGTCCAGTACCTTCAAAGTACTCCTGAGTTATTGGAACAAAGAGCCCTGGTCTTGGGCCAGGAGGGATGGCATCAGGGCGTGATCGGCATCGTGGCATCGAGGCTGGTTGACCGATATTGTCGACCAGTCGTTGTTATAGCGGTTGCCGACGGTATCGGCAAGGGCTCGGCCCGAAGTCCGGATGGATTTGATCTGTATAAAGCCCTGAAGGGCTGCGCTCACCACCTGGAAAAATTCGGAGGCCATAAGGGAGCAGCCGGCCTCACTCTGAGGGCTGAAAACATCTCGACCTTCCGTAGAGATTTTGAGACAATCGTTTGCCAGGAAACAAGGCCCGAGGATTTCGTCCCTGAGCTGGTGATTGACGGCGAGGTTTCCGCATCTGATTTCTCTCCTGAACTGGTAGATGAGCTCGAAGCATTTTCCCCTTTTGGAACAGGGAATCCAGAGCCTCTTTTCATGATTTCAGACCTGGATCTCCTTTCCGCTCGTACGGTTGGAGCACATCACTTGCAGATGAAACTACGCCCCTCAAATCTGCCAAAGGCTGACCAGGCCAGGTCAATAGATGCTATCTTTTTCAACATGGGCTCCAAAAGAAGGCATCCTCGCCACCTTGATCGGATCGCCTGTCATATTCGCTGGAACAGGTGGAAAGGTCAAAAAAGGATTCAACTTGTCATCAGAGAGTTAGAGTCAGGATAAGAAAGTGTGTTCATGGCTAGAAGCGGTTTCAAAACCCTGTTTCTCGTTTGTTTGACCATTTTGGAAAGTTCTAAGTTCGCTCCGCTAAAATTGGAGCACGTAGTGAAGCCATGCGCTAACTCTCCCGCTACGCGGGATCAAACAGTTCCAATTTTTACGCTTCGCTTCACCAAGAACTTTTAGCCAAAATGGTCAAAAGGGACTCGCTAAATGGTTTTGAAACCAGTTATAGACAGCTTATTGTCTTGCAATCTTCAACTTTTTTCGTCTATAAAGAATTAAACTGATGGGGTCCTGAGCGATGGCAAAAATATTTCGCCCCCCCAGAGGCGAATCAAGAATCCTTTCCAGGATTGAAACTTCTAAGGAGCGGGCTCGCCAGCTAGCTATCCAACAAGTGAAAAATGTCTTGGAACCCCTTAGCAATGCCT